>NZ_CAXTAZ010000019.1:0-78642 GCF_964242715.1 uncultured Enterovirga sp. | reverse complement strand
TCGGCATCCTGATCCTGACCTATGTGATGCTCGGCTGGGGGCTGAACATCGTGGTCGGGCTCGCGGGCCTCCTAGACCTCGGCTATGTCGCCTTCTACGCCGTCGGGGCTTATTCCTACGCCCTTCTCGCCACGACCTTCTCGCTCTCCTTCTGGATCTGCCTGCCGCTGGCCGGCATCCTGGCCGCCTTCTGGGGCATCCTCCTCGGCTTCCCGGTGCTGCGCCTCAGGGGCGACTATCTTGCCATCGTGACGCTCGCTTTCGGCGAGATCATCCGGCTGGTGCTCATCAACTGGGTCGACGTGACGGGGGGCGGCGCCGGCATCTCCTCGATCCCGCGCGTTACTTTCTTCGGCATCCCGTTCACGAATGACGAGACGGGCTTCATCGGCTGGCTCCGGTGGCTCACCGGTTGGGCCGAGGGCGTCACGGGCCATTTCGCCTGGCTGTTCGGGCCGGAGGGGCCTGTCTTCAGCCCGATGCACCGCATCCTGTTCCTCTACTACCTGATCCTCGCGCTCGCGCTCCTCACCAACTTCGTGACGCTTCGGCTCCGACGCCTGCCGATCGGGCGGGCCTGGGAGGCGCTGCGGGAGGACGAGATCGCCTGCAAGTCGCTCGGCATCAACACCACGACGACGAAGCTCACGGCCTTCGCGATCGGGGCCATGTTCGGCGGTTTCGCCGGCTCCTTCTTCGCCGTCCGCCAGGGTTTCATCAGCCCCGAAAGCTTCAACTTCCTCGAATCCGCGACGATCCTGGCCATCGTCGTCCTCGGCGGCATGGGGTCTCAGATCGGCGTCGCGATCGCGGCCATCGCCATGGTCGGCGGCCCGGAAATGCTCCGCAATCTCGAGTTCCTGAAACAGGTCTTCGGCCCAGGCTTCGACCCCAACGAGTACAGGCTTCTGCTCTTCGGCATGGCCATGGTGCTGATGATGATCTGGCGCCCGCGTGGGCTGATCTCGGTCCGCGAGCCCTCGGTCGTGCTGAAGCAGCGGCGGTCCATCTCCGGCTCCTTCGTCAAGGAAGGGCACGGCTGATGCGCGCCGCCGCAGATTCCGTGCTCGAAGTCGACCACCTGACGATGCGGTTCGGCGGGCTCGTCGCCGTGGGCGACCTCTCCTTCGCCTGCCGCCGCGGCGACATCACCGCGCTGATCGGCCCGAACGGGGCCGGCAAGACGACCGTCTTCAACTGCATCACGGGGTTCTACCGCCCGACCGAGGGCATGATGACTCTCCGTCAGCCCTCAGGCGCGACGCACCTGCTCGAGCGGCTTCCCGGGCATGACATCACCTGGAAGGCCAAGGTCGCCCGCACCTTCCAGAACATCCGGCTCTTCACCGGCATGACGGTGCTGGAGAACCTGATGGTGGCGCAGCACAACGCGCTCATGATCGCGTCGAACTACACGATCGGGGGTCTTTTCGGTCTGTCCGGCTTCGTGAAGGCCGAGAAGGACGCGGTCGCCAAGGCCGAGCGCTGGCTCGAGCGCACCGGCCTCATCGATCGGGCCGACGATCCCGCGGGCGACCTGCCGTATGGCGACCAGCGCCGGCTCGAGATCGCGCGCGCCATGTGCACCGACCCCGTCCTCCTCTGCCTCGACGAGCCGGCCGCCGGCCTGAACCCGCGCGAATCGCACGAGCTGAACGAGCTTCTCCTCTCCATTCGGGCTGAGGACGGGACCTCCCTCCTCCTGATCGAGCACGACATGTCGGTCGTGATGGAGATCTCCGATCACGTCGTCGTGCTGGATTACGGGCTGAAGATCGCCGACGGAGTCCCGGACGAGGTGAAGCGCGATCCCCGCGTCGTCGCCGCCTATCTCGGGGTCGAGGACGACGAGGTCGCGCTGGTCGAGGCGGAGGTCGGCGTATGAGCGTCGCCGGCATCAACGTCCTCGTCCCGGAGACGCGTGCGATCGCGGACGCGCCCGCCCTCCTGCAGGTGCGCGGGGTCGAGACCTATTACGGCAACATCATCGCGCTGAAGGGTGTCGATCTCGACGTGCGCGAGGGCGAGATCGTGGCCCTCGTCGGCGCGAATGGGGCCGGCAAGTCGACCCTGATGATGACGATCTGCGGCAACCCGCGCGCGCGCCGGGGCAGCATCACCTTCGCGGGCCAGGACATCACCGGGCTCTCCACGCACGGGATCGCGCGGCTCCGGATCGCGCAATCGCCAGAGGGGCGGCGCATCTTCGCCCGCATGACCGTCTACGAAAACCTGCAGATGGGAGCCTCGCTCGACGGCGGCGCCCATTTCGCTGCCGACCTCGACCGCATGCTGACCCTCTTTCCGCGCCTGAAGGAGCGGCTGCACCAGCGCGGCGGCACCATGTCCGGCGGCGAGCAGCAGATGCTCGCCATTGCCCGCGCCCTGATGGGCCGGCCGCGCCTCCTCCTCCTCGACGAGCCGTCGCTCGGCCTCGCGCCCCTGATCGTGAAGCAGATCTTCGAGGTCGTCCGCGACCTGAATGCCCGCGAGGGCATGACCGTCTTCATCGTGGAGCAGAACGCCTACCACGCGCTCAAGCTCGCACACCGAGGGTATGTCATGGTGACCGGAACGATCACCATGACGGGCACCGGCCGGGAGCTGCTGGCCAATCCCGAGGTGCAGGCGGCGTATCTCGAGGGCGGCCGGCACTGAGCCGAAGCCGTCCGTGGGCAGGACGTTCGACTGTGACCCCGCGAAGCGGCGACGACTTGCGGCCGAACGCGGCTTCGACCTGTTGGATATGGCAGCCGTATTCGACGATCCTCGGCGGCTTGATCTCGTGGACGAGCGGTTCGACTACGGAGAGCAGCGCCGGGTCGCGGTCGGCTTGGCCCTCGGAAGAATCTTCACCGTGGTGTACACGGTCCGCAACTCGGTCACTTGGCTGATTACAGCTTGGCCGGCGAGCAGGAAGGAGCGGGCCCGGTATGAGTAATCGAAGAGCAGCCCTTCCAACCTGGCCGCGCGGAGCCCAAAGCGGCGCTGCGGATCCCCGTGCGTCGATCACGGACAGGCAGCGTATCGCGGCGTGGTCGGATGACGACGTCGAGCAGATGGCCGCCTCCGACCCGGACCATCCCGCGCTCGATGAGGCATTCTGGCAGCGCGCCGCCGAGCAGATGTCGTCGGAGCGCTCGCCGGAGTTCATCGAGATCGGCGATCTCGAGCGTCTCTCAGACCTTGCGAGAGAATGGCTCCAGTCGCTGGCGCGACGGTTGCCGGATCAGCCCAGCGGAGCGAGCACAGAACGCTTGAAGGTCATAGCACTGGCCCAAGGCGCGGCGCTACACTTCTTGGATCGTCGCCATGGGGTGAAAGACTTCGATCTCTGGGCCTTTTTCGAGGAGGTTGAAGGCGAGCCGCGTTTTCCGCACCGGATGGTTTGGCACGTCGATTTCGGGCCTTCGAGGTTTGGCGCAAATCCTACCGATGAATCCCGCGGCTATCGCGGCCGGCGCATCGACGTGATGGGACGAACAATCCCTTTCGGCCCCGAGAACGACGAAGCAGGCGCAATCCGATCGTGGCTGCTAAGCGGAGCCGCGAGCGCGAGACACCTCGCGCAGCGGCCGCTGATAGCAATATTCCCCCACTCGCGATTGGGCCAAATTATCTGGCCAGCTTGAGAGGGTCTGACATGCAAGGCATCCTCTACGAAGAACCGTCGGCCTGGCTGTTCGCCCTCGTCACGATCGTGCTTGGCGGCTGGACGGCCTGGATGACCGGCAAGGCCATCGCCCAGACCTGGCGGCCGGTCTGGCACGTCCTCCTCTGGTCGGTGCCGCTTGCCTTTGCGGTCCGCTTCATCCACTTCGCGCTGTTCGAGGGCACCCTCCTCTCCTGGCGCTTCGGACTGGTCGACCTCGTCGTCGTGGCCGCGATCGCCTCGCTCGGCTATCGTCGCACCCGGACGAACCAGATGACCCGGCAATATCCGTGGCTCTACGAGCGCGCGGGTCCGCTCGCCTGGCGTGCGAAGATGCAGTGATGCCGACGTTTTCACCAGCATTGGGCCGGTGACAACGTCTCGGAAACCAGCAAGATTGCGCAAGCCGGCGCGTGCGCCGCTGCCGGGTCTCCGGCTGACGCCTTTCATCGAGGAGGATGACCATGAGAACAGGGATGCTGACCGGGCTCGCGCTCGGACTCGGCCTCGCGGTGGCGGCGCCCGCCCACGCGCAGTTGAAGATGGCCGTTGCCGGCCCGATCACCGGACCGAACGCGGCCTTCGGGGCACAGCTCAAGAACGGCGTCGAGCAGGCGGTCGAGGACATCAATGCCGCCGGCGGGATCATGGGGCAGAAGATCGTCCTGTCCATCGGGGACGACGCGTCCGACCCGAAACAGGGCGTGTCGCTCGCGAACAAATTCGCGTCCGACGGCGTGAAGCTGGTCGTCGGCCACTTCAACTCGGGCGTCTCGATCCCGGCTTCCGAGGTCTACCAGGAATCCGGCATGGTCCAGATCACGCCGGCTTCGACCAACCCGAAATTCACCGATCGCGGCATGTGGAACACCTTCCGCACCTGCGGCCGTGACGACCAGCAGGGCGCGGTCGCCGGCACCTACCTGTCCACCCATTTCAAGGGCAAGAAGGTGGCGGTCGTCCACGACAAGACACCCTACGGGAAGGGCCTCGCCGACGAGACCCAGAAGACCATGAACGCGAAGGGTTTGAAGGAAGTGGTCTACGAGGGCGTCAACACGGGCGAGAAGGATTACTCCGCGCTCGTCTCCAAGCTGAAACAGGCCAATATCGACGTCATCTATTTCGGTGGCCTCCACACCGAGGCCGGCCTGATCATCCGGCAGATGCGCGACCAGGGGCTGAAGGCGCCGATGATGTCCGGCGACGGCATCACGGACAAGGAATTCGTGCAGATCGCCGGTCCGGGCGCGGAGGGCACCTACATGACCTTCGGCCCCGACGCCCGCAAGAACCCGGAGGCCAAGGATGCGGTCGCCAAGTTCATGGCCAAGAAGATCGATCCGGAAGCCTACACCCTGTACAGCTACGCCTCCGTCCAGATCCTGAAACAGGCGGCGGAGCAGGCGAAGTCGACCGATGGCAAGAAGATCGCCGAGGTGATGAAGTCCGGGAAGGTCTTCAAGACCGTGATCGGCGACATCTCCTATGACAAGAAGGGCGACATCACCCGACCGGACTACGTGATGTATGTCTGGAAGAAGGGCGCCGACGGCAAGATCGACTATTCCGGCAACGAAGTCGGGATGTAAGAGGCGCTCCTCGCTCGCCGGGCCACCCGGCGGCGAGCGAGGACCTGCCGGTCGGCCTGCCGACCCTCGCCTTCATGACGGGCTCGCCATCGATCGGCGGGCCCGTTTTCGTTTGGGCACGTATCCAACAAAGCCCGGATCAGGTCGTCCTGGCATCCTGTGATCCCTGCTTCCCGGGATGCCCTGATCACAGCGGATTGCGCGGGCGTCCGGCCTGAGCTTGTGTCGCCCGATGAACGCTACCCTCAACCTCATCACGGACGTCCCCGGGATCCGGGTCGGCCATGCCGACGATCCGGTCCTCGCGAGCGGCGTCACCGTTCTCCTGTTCGACGAACCCTGCGTCGCCGCGGTCACGCTCCCGGGTGGCGCCCCGGGCGGCCGCGACACGGCGCTGCTCGACCCGGAGATGACCGTGGAGGCCGTGGACGCGATCGCGCTGTCCGGAGGCTCGGCCTTCGGGCTCGACGCGGCCTCGGGCGTCCAGGCCTGGCTGCGCGAGTGCGGGCGCGGCTTCATCATCCGGGGCATGAGCGTGCCGCTCGTCCCCCAGGCCATCTGTTTCGACCTCCTCAATGGCGGCGACAAGGATTGGGGGGTCTACCCACCCTACCGTGAACTCGCATACCGGGCCTGCGACGCCGCGGAGAAGGGTTTCGCGCTCGGCACCGCTGGGGCCGGTTTCGGCGCCACCACCGTCGACCTGAAGGGCGGGATCGGCTCGGCCAGTGCGGTCACACCCGCAGGCTTTCGGGTGGGAGCCCTCGCGGTCGTGAACAGCATCGGGTCGGCCATCGTCGGCGGCGGGCCGCATTTCTGGGCCGCGCCCTGGGAGCAGGACGCCGAATTCGGGGGCCTCGGGTCAAAACTTCGTCTCGACCCCGACGACCTTCGCCTGGTCTGGAAGGGCGGACCGGGTCTCGGGACGACGCTCGCCGTGGTCGCGACCGATGCGCGATTGACGAAGGCGCAGGCCAAGCGGGTCGCGACCATGGCCGAGGCGGGGCTTGCGCGTGCTCTCCGCCTGACCTTCGCTCCCCTCGACGGCGACACGGTCTTCGCCGTCGCGACCGGCCGGGGGCAGGTTGCGGACACCCCGTCCGCGCTGACAGAGATCGGAGCCGTCGCTGCGGATTGCCTGACGCGGGCCATTGCCAGGGGCGTCTTCGAGGCTCGGCCCCTTGGGACGGAGAACTCTCACCCGAGCTGGCGCGATATGTTTGCACGGACAGCGAATTAAGCTGCAGGCCGAACGTTGTTTCTGAACATGGGACCGGACTGCCCTCCCCCCATTCATCGTAACGAATTCAATGGCTTGTGACCGGACGCTGAGAGGCTGAGCCACGTCCCTCTCTTTGCACGTGAGATCGTCGGCCTGCCACGTGAAGCAGCTCACGCGTCAGGCGATCTGGACCTCGTAAGTCGTTGCTACATTCCAATAAGGATTTTTCAACTTACGCCACCGATCAGATCAGGTGCAACAGCCTACCCCGGATTCTCCAGCCATCAGCTTCGAGCTCCCGCCAGACCGCCAGCCGCAAATAGCAAGGTTGAAGAGCTTAGACCTCAGCCAGGAACAGCGCTCGAACTGCCTGGCTTCGCCGATCCGTGCTCCCGTCCTCCCGCCTTTCCGGTCCGTCCTGTGATCCCGGGATCATCCCGTCACGGCAGAACCGGATGCCGTGATCCGGTTCTGCAGGAGGACGGTTAACGACCGGTAAACTCGCGGCGCATTGCTCCTCGGCGGGCAGGGTGATACCGGCCCTCCATGCCCGCAATCCCAGGCCTTCTCATCGCGCCGTCGATCCTTGCCGCCGATTTTGGTCGCCTGACTGAGGAGGTGCGGGACGTCGATGCGGCCGGCGCGGACTGGATCCATCTCGATGTGATGGATGGCCATTTCGTCCCGAACATCAGTTTCGGGCCGGACATCGTGAAGGCCGTTCGGGCCGTCACGGCGAAGCCCCTCGACGTGCATCTGATGATCGCCCCGGCGGATCCCTATCTCGCGGCCTTCGCCGAAGCCGGCGCCGACGTGATCACGGTCCACGCCGAGGCGGGCCCGCATCTGCACCGGTCGCTCCAGGTCATCCGTGCCCTCGGAAAGCGGGCCGGCATGGCGATCAATCCGGGCACGTCGGAGACGGCCGTGGAGCCGGTCCTCGACCTCGTCGACCTCGTTCTCGTGATGACGGTCAATCCCGGTTTCGGCGGCCAGGCCTTCATCGAGGGGACGCTCGAGAAGGTCCGCCGCATTCGGGCGATGACGGCGGGACGCGAGATCCTGATCGAGGTGGACGGCGGCATCACGGCCGAGACCGCGTCGCTCGCGACCCGTGCCGGCGCCGAC
Source organism: uncultured Enterovirga sp. (assembly GCF_964242715.1). NCBI lineage: Bacteria > Pseudomonadati > Pseudomonadota > Alphaproteobacteria > Hyphomicrobiales > Methylobacteriaceae > Enterovirga > uncultured Enterovirga sp. Next base: position 71,048 of record NZ_CAXTAZ010000019.1, on the reverse strand, counting down.
GTCCTGGTCGCCGGGTCCGCCGTCTTTCGAGGAGGCCCGGGCAGCTATAGCCGGGCGATCGAGGCGATCCGTGGCGCGGCCGACCCGGCCGCCGGCCGCTGGGTCTAAGGATGACGATATGATCCCCCGCTATAGCCGGCCCGAGATGGTCGCGATCTGGTCACCCGAGACCCGGTTCCGGATCTGGTTCGAGATCGAGGCGCATGCGACCTCGGCCCTCGCCGAACTCGGGGTGGTGCCGAAGGAGGCCGCCGACACCGTCTGGGCGCGCGGCCGCGGCGCCGTCTTCGACGTCGCCCGGATCGACGAGATCGAGCGCGTCACGAAACACGACGTCATCGCCTTCCTGACCCATCTCGCCGAGATCGTCGGGCCGGAGGCGCGCTTCGTCCACCAGGGCATGACCTCGTCGGACGTGCTCGACACCTGCCTCTCGGTCCAGCTCGCCCGGGCGGCCGACCTTCTCATCGCCGATGTCGACGCGCTGCTCGATGCCTTGAAGCGTCGCGCCTTCGAGCACCGGATGACGCCGACCATCGGGCGTTCGCACGGCATCCATGCCGAGCCCGTCACCTTCGGGCTCAAGCTCGCGGGCTTCCATGCCGAGTTCCAGCGCGCCCGCGCCCGGCTCGTCGCGGCCCGGGCCGAGATCGCGACCTGCGCCATCTCGGGTGCGGTCGGCACCTTCGCCAATATTGACCCGCGGGTCGAAGCTTACGTGGCGGAGAAGATGGGCCTCGCGGTCGAGCCCGTCTCGACCCAGGTCATCCCACGCGACCGCCATGCCATGTTCTTCGCGACGCTCGGCGTGGTCGCCTCCTCCGTCGAGCGGCTCGCGATCGAGATCCGCCACCTGCAGCGCTCGGAGGTCTACGAGGCCGAGGAGTTCTTCTCCGAGGGCCAGAAGGGCTCCTCGGCCATGCCGCACAAGCGGAACCCGGTCCTCACCGAGAACCTCACCGGCCTCGCCCGCATGGTCCGCGCCTATGCCATGCCGGCGATGGAGAACGTCGCCCTCTGGCACGAGCGCGACATCTCGCATTCGTCCGTCGAGCGGATGATCGGGCCGGACGCAACCGTGACGCTCGATTTCGCCCTCGTCCGTATCACTGGCGTGGTCGACAAGCTCCTCGTCTATCCGGACAACATGCAACGCAATCTCGACCGGCTCGGCGGCCTCGTCCATTCCCAGCGCGTGCTGCTCGCCCTCACCCAGAAGGGCGTCAGCCGGGAGGATTCCTATCGCTTGGTGCAGCGCAACGCGATGCCGGTCTGGCGCGGCGAGGGCGACTTCCTCACCCTCCTCAAGGCGGACCCCGAGGTCCGCGCCTCGCTCGACGAGGCGGAGCTCGAAAGCCTGTTCGACCTCGGCTACCACCTGACACATGTCGACACGATCTTCGGCCGGGTGTTCGGGACCGCCTGAAAAGGCTCCTCGCCACCGGCGTCGCCTTCGGTCACCGGCCGGAATGACGAGACGGCCGTGGCCCTGATTCACGGCGACGGGCGCGGCCTCCGCTTTGCCCGGAAAGCCCCGAAGAGGGTAGGGTCCGGCGCGCGGCTACCCGGCGGAAGCCGCGCCCCGATCGTCAGCCCGAGCGACTTGGACCTGATCCCGACATGGACCAGACTCAGAAGATCGCCATCGGCAGCATCGGCGTCGCGATCGTGGTGCTGGCGCTGAAATACGCGGCCTACGCGGTGACCGGCAGCGTCGCGCTCTATTCGGATGCGCTGGAGAGCGTCATCAACGTCGTGACCTCGATGGTCGCCCTGTACGCGATCCGGGTCAGCCTGCAGCCGGCCGATGCCAAGCACCCCTACGGACATGCCAAGGCGGAATACTTCTCGGCCGTGCTCGAGGGCGTTCTGATCGTGGTCGCGGCGCTGCTGATCCTGCGGGAGGCCTATCTCGCCTACCTCACCCCGCGCTCCTTCGATCAGCCGGCCCTCGGCCTCGCCATCAACGCCACCGCGTCGGTCATCAACGCGGCCTGGGCCTGGGTGCTGCTGCGACACGGGCGGCGCGTCCGGTCGCACGCGCTGCTGGCGGACGGACGCCACCTCGTGGCCGACGTCCTGACCTCGATCGGCGTGGCGGCCGGCCTCGCTGCGGCGGCCCTGACCGGGATCGCCATTCTCGACCCCGCGCTGGCTGCGCTCGTGGCGCTCAACATCCTCTGGTCGGGCTGGCGGGTGATCACGGAATCGCTGGGCGGGCTGATGGACGAGGCCGCCCCGGACGAAACCCTCTCACGGATCCGCGACCTGATCTCGATCCATGCCGAGGGAGCGATCGAGGCGCACGACCTCAGGACCCGACATGCCGGGCGGCTCACCTTCGTCGACTTCCACCTCGTCGTGCCGGGCCACCTCACGGTGGCGGACGCCCATGCCATCTGCGACCAGGTCGAGCGGGCGCTGAAAAGCGAGATGGAGGGCGCTCACGTCACCATCCATGTCGAGCCGGAGGACAAGGCCAAGCATTCCGGCATCGTGGTGCTCTAGGCGAGCCTAGCGGCCGAGACACAAAAAAGGCCGGGCCGCCCGTGGCGGCCCAGCCGAACCCGACGCCTCGGCGTCGGTGTCAGTCCTGGTTCGGGCGGAAGGCCGCGCCGGCCTGATCGGCCGCGGAGCGGGTCGCGGCCGCCGCATCGGTAGCCGCGGCCTGGGCCTGCGTCGTCGCGTGGCGAGCGACGCTCTGGGCGATTTCGCCCAGTTCCTTCATCTGGGTCTGCATCGCCGCGAATTGCGTACGGGCGAATTCAGCCTGCAGCTTCATGGCCTCCTGCATGTCGGCGGCGCGAACGAGGCGCTGAGCATGGTCGAAGGCGGCCGAGATATTCTGCTCCGCATAGGAGAGCGTCTTGCGGGTCGCGTCGGACGCGCTCGACTGCATCGTGTTGGTCGAACCCTGCAGCGTGTCGACGGCCTTGTTGGCCGCGCCGAGGAAGCCGTCGAAGGCCTTCCGAGCCTGGTCGACGCTCTTCTCGGCGAAGTCCCGCATCTCGGTCGGAACTTCGTATTTCATGCCTGTCGCCTCTGCCACGTCATCCTCCTAGCTTGCCGTCTTGTGCACTGCAACATAGACCATGGCGCGCGATTGGGCAACCCGGTCCCGCCGGATTAACGTTACGGGAAAGTAAATGGGTCCGCCGCAATCCGGGCCTCAATTTCCAGGATAGGATTGGCGTTCTCGGAGCTGACAAGAGGCAAGGCATGGACCCCAAGACGGGGATCTGGGAGAGAGCGGTCGCGGCCTTGGCCGGCGAGCCCGGCGCTGACCGGATCGCAGGGCCGGATTCGCGACTGTTCGTCTGGAGCCTGGACGGCGATCGGCTGCTGTGGCGCTCGCACCGGGCTGCCCAGCATCCCCTCTGGACCGGCCAGGACGTCCTTGCTCCCGCCGACCGTCAACGGCTGCGCGCTCTGGGCCGGGGCCTGGCCTCGCGCCGGGCCTTCAGGCTCGAGCGCTGGCGTCTGAGGGGGAACCGCCTGGGCCTGCCGTTGACGCTCGCCTGCCGCATCGTCGAGGCGGAAGGCCAGGAGGCGCTGCTGACGGCCGTGCTGGAGGGTCCCTCGTCTCAGGGCGGCCCCGATCCGGTTCCGGAGGCGACCGCCGCAGCCGAAATATCCACGCAGTCCGTCGAGCCCGCCCCGCTCGCGCCGGAGCCGGAGCCGGCACCCGAGCTTCCCCGTGGCCGCTCCCGCAGCCGGCGCTTCGTGTGGCTGATGGACGAGGAGGGACGCTTCCTCGAGGTCTCGCCCGGCCTTGCGGAAAGCGTGGGACCGACGGCGGGACGGATCGAGGGACGGCTGTGGCGGCGGCTGACGGGGCCTATCGTGATCGACGAGCACGAGTCCATCGCCCGCCATCTCGCGGACCGTACGGGCTGGACTCGATCTCCCGTGCTCTGGCGCGACGTCGAGCAGGACCGCGTCCTCGTGGCCGAATTGAGCGGAGCGCCCGTGCTGACGGCTCAGGGCGAAGTCACCGGCTTTCGCGGCTTCGGCCTCGCCTATCCGGACGAGGCCACGCCCATGGTGGCCGGCCTGTTCTCGGACCTGGCGACGCTCGACGAGGACGAGGAGGAGCCCTCCCCCGCTCAGGACACGGCTCCCGCCGAAGACAGTGTCGCGCCGCTCGAAGCCGGTCCGGTTGCGGCCGAGCCGACCCGGCACCAGCTTACGGGCCTGGATCAGGCCCTAAACGCGGCCGCCGCCCTGACGGGCTCCGCAGGCGAGACCGTGTTCGGCGTGCTCCGGGCCCTGTTCAACCCGCCCTTCGGGGCCGCCCATGCCGACAGCCCGTCGGGCAAGGCCGAGCGGGACACGCCTCCAGCCGCAGCCGAGCCGCCGGATGTGGCGCCCGAGCCGCCGCCCTCCGGTGGCCAGTCTCCGGCCGGGCCCGGCGGGCTCTCGCCCGACGAGAGCGGAGCTTTGCACGAGATCGCCCGTGCGCTGGGCTCCATCGGCGAGACGGACGAGCCCGCCTCGCCGCCACGTCCCACCGCCGAGATCGTGGCGCTGCCGACACGGCCGCGTCCCTTGGAGGCGGCCCGCATCCTCGACCGTCTACCGGTCGCCGCGATGGTGCTCCGGGACGAGACGCCGATCTTTGCCAATCGTCCCCTGCTCGCTCTCGCCGGCCATGACGACCTGCCCGCATGGGTGGCGCATGGCGGCGTGACGGCCCTTCTCGGCCGGCAGCTCGACGGCCTGCCGGATGACGGGTCGCCGACCCTCGTCACGCTTGCGGGCAGCGGTCCCGGGATCGCCAGGGTCGAGGCCCATCGGGCGGAGATCGTCTGGGGCGACGCGCCCGCGACCCTGCTCTGCCTGCTCGCCATTCCGGAAAGTGGGGCGGATCAACCTCGCGAGACGCTGCGGCTGGAGCGCGATGCCGCCCGGCATAGGGCCGGCGAGCTCCAGGCCAGCCTCGAATTCGCGGCCGACGGGCTGCTGACCCTCGACCCGGCCGGCCGCATCCTGTCGGTGAACGGCGCCGCCGAGCGCCTCTTCGGTTATGCCGCGAACGAGATCGTGGGGGAGGTCGTGACGACGCTGATCACCCCCGAGGATCACCGGACCGCCCTCGCCTGCCTCGAACGGGTGGCGGGCGGCGATTCCGGCCCGGCCGGCCGGGAATTCGAGGCGCGCGGCCGCTTGCGGGACGGGATAGCGCGGCCCCTTTCCGTCCGGGCCGGGATGGTGGCGGGATCGGACGGGCCGATCTACGTCCTCGCCTTCCACGACCTGTCGCGGTTCAAACAGGTCGAGGACGAGCTGCGCGAGGCGCGCGGCGTCGCCGAACGGGCCGGTGCGAACCGGGCCGATTTCCTGGCCCGGATCAGCCACGAGATCCGCACGCCGCTGACCGCGATCACAGGGTTCGCGGAACTGATGCTGGAGGAGCGTTTCGGGCCGCTCGGCAGCGAGCGCTACCGCGGCTACATGCGCGACATTTACGCCTCTGGCGGGCACGTCGTCAGCCTCGTCAACGACCTCCTCGACCTCGCCAAGGCGAGTTCCGGCCAGATCGATCTCGAACCCGAGAATCTCGACCTGAACGAGATCGTGCAGCAATGCGTAGCGCTGTCGGCCCCGCTCGCCGGGCGGGAGAGGACGATCCTGCGCACGAGCTTCGACCCGGCCCTTCCGCCGGTTCGCGCGGACGAGCGGGCCGTGCGGCAGATCGTGCTGAACGTGCTCTCGAACGCGATCCGCTTCACCGGCGCCGGCGGGCAGGTCATCGTGTCGACCGCCTCGGCCGGGCCGGGCGACGTGCGCCTGAGCGTGCGGGATACCGGACCCGGCATGAGCGAGGTCGAGATCGAGGCCGCGCTCACGCCTTTCCGTCAGGTCGCGGCCACCCGCCGGACGGACGGGACGGGCCTCGGCCTGCCGCTCTCGAAGGCCCTGGTGGAAGCGAATGGCGGCGTCTTCAGCATCACGAGCGGCCGCGACAGGGGAACCCTGATCGCGGTCCACCTTCCGGCGGCGCCAGCTCAGGCCGTCGCGGCGGAATAGCCGCGCCGGGCCGGGGTGGCGGGGCGGCCGGCCGTGCCCATATCGGGCAGATGACCCTGTTCGAGGCGGAGACGGCGATCCATCTGCCGGACCCCCATACGGCGACGGTCCGGCCGCTCGAAGCGACGGACGAGGCGCTCTATCCGGATTTCCTGGCGCATGTGTCCGCCGAGGATCGGCGCTTTCGCTTCTTCAGCGCGGCCGAGCTGACGGCGCGGCAGATCTTCGACTTCACCCATTACGACCCGGCCGGCGCGATCGCGCTCGTGGCGGAGAGCGTCCCGGAGGGAGCCATCCTCGGGGTCGCCCGCCTGCACCGGCTGTCCGGCCGGCAAAGCCGGCAGGGCGAGTTTGCCGTCCTCGTGCGATCGGACCTCAAGGGTCAGGGGCTCGGTCGTGCCCTGATGGAGGAGCTTTTCGTGCGGGCCGGATCCATCGGCGTGGACGCCATCCACGGCCTCGTTCTCAGCGAGAACGTGGGCATGCTGCGCTTCGCTCAGGACCTCGGTTTCGACCTCACGCCGGACCCGGACGATCCGGCGCTCGTTCAGGCCCGGGCGAAGGTCGGCCGGCTGGCCGGCCCGGGCTGAGGGCGGCTCAGTGGCCGGTTTCGTCGGCGAACCGGCTGGCCTCGAACAGGAACCAGGTCCGGCGCTCGGTCTCGTCGATGAAGTTCTCGAGGAGACTGGCGGTCGCGACGTCGTCATGCTCGTCGCAGACTTCGTGCGCGTCCCGCATGGATTTCGCCATCGCCTTGTTGTCGGAGACGAGCTCGCGCAGCATGTCGAGCGGCGTCACGTATTCGGCATCGTTGTCCTTCACCCGCGTCATGCCGCTGATCTGGCCGACCGACCTCAGGGTTTTGCCGCTGATCTTCCGGACACGCTCGGCGAGCGGGTCGATGGTCGCGAAGATCTGGTCGCTCTGCTCGTCGAGCATCAGGTGGTAATCGCGGAAATGCGGTCCGGAGATGTGCCAGTGGAAGTTCTTCGTCTTCACGTAGAGCGCGAAGGCGTCGGCCACGAGCCCGTTCACCGCCTGCGAGACGTCGTTCACGGCCTCGGGCGAGAGGTCGGTGGGCGTCTCGAGATTCGAGCGGCCTGGGCCGGGTTGCGGTTTCGCGGGCTTCGCCATGTCGCATCTCTCCTGTCTGGAGCGGCGTGAACGAGGCGAAGGCCGCCTCGTTCCATCGCCGTTCGGATCAATGCTCGTCGTCGAGCTTGCCGATATGCCTCTGCGAATACAGCGCGAGCCCGAGCTGCTCGATCAGGTTCAGCTGCGTCTCGAGGAAGTCGATATGGCCTTCCTCGTCCGTCGCGAGCTCCTCGAACAGGATCTTCGAGACGCGATCGTTGACGCTCTCGCAATATTTCGCGGCTTCGAGGTAGAGCAACCGGGCCTCATGCTCCGCCGCGAGATCGCATTCGATGATCTCCTTCACGGTCTGGCCGATGCGGAGCGGATCGAGGACCTGCAGGTTTGCGAAGCCGTCCAGGAAGATGATCCGCTCGACGAACTTGTCGGCGTGGTTCATCTCCTCGATGGATTCCTTGCGCCACGTCTTGGCGAGGTCCTTGTAGCCCCAATCGTCCAGGATGCGGAAATGAAGCCAGTATTGGCTGACCGCGGTGAGCTCGCTGCGGAGCCCGCGATTCAAATACTCGATAACCTTGGCGTCGCCCTTCATCACATCCTCGTTCGATCTCAAGGATGCGATGTAGGGCGGGCGCTGCCCGATGTCCAGCTAGTTTAGAACCGTTTCAAGGAGACTGTCGGCCGCCGTATGCGCATGCTCGCCCGCATGGGAAAGCGGACACCCGCCGCAGGCATGGTCTGCGGCCTGGAGGGCGGCGTCCATGATGGCCCGGATCGAGCGGGCGCACCTGCCGCAATTCGGGCTGCAGCCGAGGCAGCGATAGACCTGGGCCGGGGTCCGAGGACAGGCGGGGCTGTCGCGAAGGCAGGCCTTCACGTCACCATCGGACAGGACGTTGCAGGAGCAGACGATCATGGGCGCAGTTTAGAAGAACTCTAAAGCACAAGGAATATCAGTACCTTAGCCCATGGTCTTCACGGCCGCTACATCGGATTTCGGGTTTCGGAGCGGTGGGTTGCCACAGGTCGGGTCGTCTCCGAGGAGCGGTCCCGCGCCGGTGCCGTCGAGGATGTGGTGAGGTCGTCGACCACCCGGACCTTCGGCGGGACCACCGGAGCGGTCTTCGCCTGCGCCGCCGGACGGCCCGAATCTGCAGGCGGCGCCCCGGGCTCGTCCAGGCCGTAGATATCGTCGCGGAAATGGACGGTGCCGTCCGCGAGAGCGTATCCCGTGAGGTAGACCCACGCCACCGGGACCGGCTTCGTCATCCGGACGTCCACGCGCGTCCCCCCCGCGATCGCGGTCTCGATCTCCATCCCGCCCCAGGACGAGCCCGGGCCGCCCGGACCGGCATTACCCTCGAGCAGCCAGCCGACGAGGCCCTTCACGCCCGAGATCCTGACGCAGCCGGACGATTGCGCGCGCCGGTCTCGCGCGAACAGTCCTTTGGAAGGGGTGTCGTGCATGTAGACGGCGTGCCGGTTCGGCATGTCGATCCGGACCTCGCCGAGCGAATTCTCGATGCCGGCATCCTGGCGGATGGTGTAGTTCACGGCCCGCTCGGTCGACCAGTCGATCGTCGCCGGGTCCACCTCCTGGCCAGTGTTGTCGAACAGCCGGATCTTCATCCGGGCGAGATAGCCCGGCTCCTTGCGGACATGCGGGATGATGTCCTTGCGGATGAGAGACGTCGGCACCGTCCAGGTCGGGTTGAAATTGATCGAGGTCACCCGCGTCTCGACGGTCGGCGACGGCCGATCGGGCTTGCCGACGATCGCGACGTAGCGTCGGGCCACGGCCCCGCGCTCGACCGCCTCGACGCTGGCCGACGGGATGTTCACCGCTACGTAGCGCTCGCCGAACGGGAATTTGGAACCGAGCAGGCGCGCGGCCGAGGCCTGCAAGTGCTTGAGCCGCACGGCGGCTGTCACATTGAGCTGCACGAGCGTCCGGGGACCGACGAGGCCGGTCTCCTCGAGACCGTGCCGGAACTGGAAGCGCTTCAGCGCGACCGCCAGTGGTTCGTCGAAGGCGAGGCCGGCGCGCTCGGCTTCCGGCAGGTCGCCTTCCGCCGCCAGTCGGGCGCGAAGCGCGGCGATGCTCGGGCCGCGATCGCCGGGCTTCAGCCGGGTCGCGTCGTTCGGAACGCTCCCCCAGCCCCCACCCTCGACCTGCTCCCGGTAGCGCTCGGCCGCATTCATGGTCTGGACGAAGGTCTCGGGACCGAGCACGGGGCGCGGGTCGTCGGACAGTTTCACCGGCTCCGTCGGCGGCGCCTTCTGCTTCACCACCACGGCCGCCTTGTCGACGGCCGGCCCGGTTGGAATTCCGGCCGGAAGCGCCGGCGCATCCTTCGGCGCCGGAGACGCCGGAACCTCGGCGGCGCGGGGGGGCTTCGGGGCGGCAGCGCGAGGAGGGGCGGCCTCCTCCGGCGAAGCCACGGAGGAATCGGCAGCCCGAACCCCTGTCTCGGTAGGGGCCGCGAGCGCCCCCGTCCCGGCGAAAGCCAGGCAGCATGTCGCACAGGTAGCGAGAAGTCGGACCAGCATCATCGATCTCCGGCCCGGACCATGATCCGGTAAGGTTGAGGAAAGCTGATCAAGGAAACGCGGCGCTGGCCGACGATGATCCCTCGCTCGGAAGGAGGGATCAGCCGTCCTTCCCAGCCCCGCTTGCGGCAAATTGCTTTAAGCCTAAAATATCTCGTCGGAGCGGAGAGGCGCATGAAGATCGCGGTGGTCGGTGGCGGGCCGGCCGGGCTCTATCTCACCATCCTGGTCAAGAAGGCGCGGCCCGCGGCGGACATCACCGTCTACGAGCGCAACCGGGCCGACGACACCTTCGGCTTCGGCGTCGTGTTCTCGGATGCGACCCTCGACACTTTCGAGCGCTACGACCCGGAGAGCTATGCCGAGATCGTCCGGCGCTTCGCCTACTGGGACGACATCGCGATCCACTTCCGGGGCAGCGTCCACCGGGTCGGCGGAAACGGGTTCTGCGGCTGCTCGCGCGGCGCCCTTCTCACGCTCCTCCAGGACCGGGCCCGCGCGCTCGGCGTCCGCTTCGCCTTCGAGACCGAGATCGAGGACGACGAGGCGCGCTTCGCCGATTGCGACCTCGTGGTCGCGGCCGACGGCATCAACAGCCGGTTCCGCCAGCGCTACATCGAGCATTTCCAGCCCGAGACGGACCTGCGCCCGAACCGCTTCGCCTGGATGGGCTCCACTCGGCCCCTCGACGCCTTCACCTTCCTGTTCGAGGAAACCGAGTGGGGGCCGTTCATCGCACATGCCTACCAATACGAGCCCGGGCGCTCGACCTGGATCTTCGAGACCGACCCCGAGACCTTCCGGCGCGCCGGTCTCGACCGGATGGGCGAGGCGGACTCGGCCCGGCTGATGGAGCGCATCTTCGCGAACTTCCTCGAAGGTCATCCCATCCTGACCAACCGGTCGGTCTGGCGCTCTTTCCCGATGATCCGGAACAAGCGCTGGGTGCGGGACAACATCGTCTTGGTCGGCGACGCCAAGGCGACGGCGCATTTCTCCATCGGCTCGGGCACCAAGCTCGCCATGGAGGACGCGATCGCCCTGCACGAGGCGCTGGCGCGCGAGCCCTCCGTCGCGGCGGCCCTGCAGCGCTACGAGACCGGCCGGCGCGAGGAGGTCGAGAAGATCCAGCACGCGGCCGACGTCTCACTCGTCTGGTTCGAGCATGTCGACCGCTTCTGGCATTTCGACCCGGTGCAATTCGCCTTCGGCGTGATGACGCGGGCCAAGGCCATCACCTACGACAACCTCCGCCTGCGCGCGCCGGACTTCGTCGACGAGGTCGACCGCCACTTCGCCGAGAGCGTCCGGGCGACGGGGCTCGACGTCGATGTCGAGCGCCCGACGGTGCCGATGTTCCAGCCGCTGAAGCTCCGCGAGATGGTGGTTTCGAACCGGGCCGTCGTGTCGCCGATGTGCATGTATTCGGCGAAGGACGGCGTGCCGACCGACTGGCACCTCGTCCATTACGGCTCGCGCGCGATCGGCGGCGCCGGCCTCCTCTTCACCGAGATGACCTGCGTCGGGCCCGATGCCCGCATCACGCCGGGCTGCACCGGCCTCTGGACAGACGAGCAGGAGGCCGCCTGGCGCCGCATCGTCGATTTCGTCCACGCGAATTCGACCGCCAAGATCTGCCTCCAGCTCGGCCATGCCGGCCGCAAGGGCGCGACGCAGCTGATGTGGGACGGCATGGACCGTCCCCTCGCCTCGGGCGGCTGGGAGGTGATGGCCGCCTCCCCCCTTCCCTACTTCCCCGACAGCCAGGTGCCGCGCGAGATGTCGCGCGCCGACATGGACAGGGTCCGGGACGAGTTCGTGGCCGCGATCCGTCGCGGCGAGCGGGCCGGCTTCGACATGGCCGAGCTTCACTGCGCCCACGGCTACCTGCTCGCGAGCTTTCTGTCGCCGCTGACCAACCGGCGGACGGACGAATATGGCGGCACGACAGAGAACCGTCTGCGCTTCCCGCTCGAGGTTTTCCGCGCCATGCGGGAGGCCTGGCCGCGCGAAAAACCGATGTCGGTCCGGCTCTCGGCCACGGACTGGGCCGAGGGCGGGCTGACGCCGGACGATGCGGTCGTGATTGCCCGCGCCTTCGCCGAGGCGGGGGTCGACCTCGTCGACGTCTCGACCGGCCAGACGGTGCGCGAGGCCCGCCCGGTCTATGGCCGCATGTTTCAGACGCCGTTCTCGGACCAGATCCGGAACGAGGCCAAGGTCGCGACCATGTGCGTCGGCAACATCACCTCGGCCGACCAGATCAACACGATCCTGGCCGCGGGCCGGGCCGATCTCGTGGCGCTCGGGCGGCCGCATCTCGTCGATCCGTCCTTCACGCTCCGGGCCGGCGCCTGGTACGGCGCTCCGGGCCTAACCGCGCCGCAGCCCTATGCGCCGGGCCTCGACCAGATCCTCCGCAACAGCGTGCGCGACCGCGCCGACATGGACGACCTCCGCCGCCGCGGACGGCCGAAGACCAGGGCTGAGCTGAAGGCGATGCCGCGGCTCGCGGCGGAATAGACCGGGCGTCCGGCCTATCCCTCGATGCGCGAAAAATCCGCAACCTCGCGCGTCGCCCGCCGCAGCATGGCGAGGAGCTTCAGGCGGTTTTCGCGCAAGGCCGGCTCCTCGGCGTTGACGGTGACCTTGTCGAAGAAGGCATCGACCGCCGGCCGGAGTTCAGCCAAGGCCCGCATCGCGGCCGCGAAATCCTCGGCCGCGACAGCTTCGCCGGCGGTGTGCGCCGCTCGGGCGAGCGCGACCGCAAGCGTCTTTTCCTCTTCGGCCACGAGGGCCGCGACATCCGGGATGTCGTCGTAGGAGAGGCCGTCCTTCTTCTCCTCGATCCGCAGGATGTTCGCGGCGCGCTTGGTGGCGGCGAGCAGGTTCGTGCCGTCCTCGGTCGCCAGGAAATGCCCGAGCGCCTCGACCCGGCGCACGATCGCCAGCAGGTCGTCGTTCGCCGGCGCGCCACCGCCGCTCTCCCTCTCCCCATCGGGGAGAGGGTCGGGGTGAGGGGGTTGCGCGCTCTCCGCAAGCTGCGCACCCGGTCGGCTGCCGCCGGCTCGACCTCTCCCCGACGGGGAGAGGCTGTCGACGGCCCCAGCGCTCAGGACGGCATCGATGAGGTCGTGCCGCGCCCCTCGGTCGCGGAGATAGACCTTCAGGCGATCGTGGAAGAAGGGGACAAGCGACTTAGATAATTCAGCTGCGGCCCCCTCCCACGTTCGCGGATCGTATGATCTCGATTTGTAAAATGACGTGAACCCCTCGAGGCGCATCGATCCATCGTCGAAGTCAAGGACAGCCAGTAGCGTATCGAGCGACGAGATACGGCTACGCAGTTCGGACAAGGCGGCATTTGCTTTATCTTCATCCCGAGCGACTGATAACTCGGCTTTGCCCGCAAGCCCGCCTTCTCGCTCGAGAAAACCGTCGAAATTTAGGTAGAGTCGATACGGTGACTTGTGCCAATCTCCACCGGTGATGACACCGCCCTCGTACCGTTCTCCGATGAGAAACTGGTAGTTCGATCGTCCAATACCTTCGCTCTCGTGCAAGCCAAAGAGCAAATACGAGAGAGTAGATGTCGGAAGTAGTTCAGAAAGGCGCAGCCGCAGCCCATTCTCCAGCACCAGCCGGATCACCCCGAGCGCCGCCCGCCGGAGTGCATACGGGTCTTTCGACCCCGTCGGCTTCTCGTCGATCGCCCAGAACCCGACCAGCGTGTCGAGCTTGTCTGCGAGCGCCACCGCGACCGACACAGGCTCGCTCGGCACCCGGTCCGACGGACCGAGCGGGCGATAATGCTCCTCGATCGCGGCCGCGACCGCGGGGGTCTCTCCTTGAGCGGCGGCGAAGTAGCGGCCCATCAGGCCTTGCAACTCGGGGAACTCACCGACCATCTCGGTGGTGAGGTCGGCTTTGGCGAGGCGCGCCGCGCGCTCGGCCTGGTCCGGGTCGGCGCCGACCATCGGAGCAAGCTCGCGGGCGAGCGACGCGACGCGGGCGACGCGCTCGCCCTGCGTGCCGAGCTTCTCGTGGAAGACGATCGAGTCGAGCTTCGGCAGGCGATCCTCGAGCCTCGTCTTGCGGTCCTGGTCCCAGAAGAACCTGGCGTCCGACAGCCGCGCCCGCACCACGCGCTCGTTGCCGGCCACGATCGCGGAGCCGCCATCGGAGGCCTCGATATTCGAGACCAGGATGAAGCGGTTCGCGAGGGTGGACGCGCCTGCCTCTCCCGGAGAGAGTGGTCGAGTCGCGTCGGCAGGCGCGACCGGGTGAGGGGTCTGGACCTGTCCGGAGAGGTCACCACCCTCACCCGGTCGACGCTCCGCGTCGCTCGACCTCTCCCCTTGGGAGAGGCTGACGCTATCGCGCAGCACGAAGCATTTCTGGTTCGCCCGGATCGTCGCCCGGATCACCTCGGGCGGGATGGCGAGGAAGCTCTCGTCGAAGCGGCCCATCAGGCAGACCGGCCATTCGACGAGGCCCGCCACCTCGTCCAGCAGCGCGTCGTCCTCTACCACCTCGAGCCCTTGGGCGAAGGCGAGGTCCCGCGCATCGTGACGGATGATGTCGCGGCGGCGCTCGGCATCGAGCACGACCCGGGCCGTCTGCAAGGAGGCCGCGTAATCGTCGAAGCGCCGGACCTGGATCGGATCCGGCGCCATGAAACGGTGGCCCCGGGTCGTGTCGCCCGAAAGCAGCCCGTCGACGAGGAGCGGCACAATCTCCGGCGTCTCGGTCTCCGCGCCGAAGGTGCACAGGATCGATTGCAGCGGCCGCACCCAGCGAAGCGAGCCCGGATCGCGCGAGGCCGCGCCCCAGCGCATCGACTTCGGCCAGGGGAAGCTCCGGATGATGCCGGGCAGGAGTTCGGACAGGACCTGCGGCGTCGGGCGGCCCGGGCGCTCGATCACGGCCACGTAGACATCGCCCTTCTTCGGGTCGCTCTGCACTGTCAGCTCGTCGACGGAGGCGAGTCCGGCGCTCTTCAGAAACCCGGCGAGCGCCGCCTCGGGCGCCCCGACGCGCGGGCCCTTGCGCTCCTCGCGCACGTCCGTCCCCTTGGCCGGAAGCCCGACGACATGCAGGGCGAGCCGCCGCGGCGTCGCATAAGCCTTGGCGCCCTCGTAGAGGAAGCCCTGGGCGACGAGCGCGTCCGTGACGAGGCGGCGCAGGTCGTCGGCCGCCCTCCCCTGCATGCGGGCCGGGATCTCTTCGGAGAGGAGTTCGAGCAGGAGGTCGGGCATGGCTGCAGGTGTCGATCGGAGCGGAGAGGTCGCCACCGCTCGCCCCGGCGAAAGCCGGGGCCCAGACGGCAGCCCTCCTGGGTGCCGGCTTTCGCCGGCATGAGCGGATGGATCGCGGCGGTCTAGGCCGGGCGGCCGGACCTGTCGAGCGAAGGCCGGCCGCGCGCGGCTCAGCCTCGGCTCGCCGAGATCTCCATCTCGTGGACGAGGTCGAGCGTCCCGTCGTCCGACACGTCGCAGGAGAGGCGGACCATGGCGCGGCGGGAGCCGTGGGCGAGATCGAGCAGCCGGAAGAAGCGGTCCGCGGCCAGGAACACGTCGAAGCGGTGCTCGCCCGCGCCCGAGACGCCGAAATAATCGCCCGAGACCGCGTCGAAACGCTCGGGCCAGTTCCGGGCCCGCATCCGGAGCTGGGCGGTGGTCGATCCCCAGAAGGTGAGGTCGACATTGCCGAGTTCCTCGCCGGTCTCGGCGAGCGTGCCGGTCCCGGTCAGCCGCGCGACGCCGGTATCCATGGTCGCGTCGCAGACGAGATCATAGGACACGCGAAGGACCGAGATGCGGATGTTGCGACGCGAACCGGGCCTCATGCCGCCGCTCGCGCGGGCTCGTCCGCCGGGAGGCCGCCGCCCTCGGTCCTGAGCCAGGCCGCGCCGCAGGCCTTCGCAAGCTCGCGCACCCGCAGGATGTAGCTCTGGCGCTCGGTCACCGAGATCACGCCGCGGGCATCGAGCAGGTTGAAGACGTGGCTCGCCTTGATGCACTGGTCATAGGCCGGCAGCGCCATCTCGTGGCGCGGGCCGCGGTCGCCCGCCGCCAGATAGGCGGCGCAGGCCGCCTCCGCATCCTTGAACTGCCGGAACAGCATGGCCGTGTCGGCATGTTCGAAATTGTGCCGCGAATATTCCTGCTCGGCCTGCAGGAAGACGTCGCCGTAGGTGACGCGGTCAGTGCCGTCGAGCCCGTTGAAGTTCAGGTCGTAGACGTTCTCGACGCCCTGGACATACATCGCGAGGCGCTCGAGCCCGTAGGTCAGTTCTCCCGCGACCGGCGCGCATTCGAAGCCGGCGACCTGCTGGAAATAGGTGAACTGGCTCACCTCCATGCCGTCGCACCAGCATTCCCAGCCGAGGCCCCAGGCGCCGAGCGTCGGGCTCTCCCAATCGTCCTCGACGAAGCGGATGTCGTGCAGCTTCGCGTCGACCCCGATTGCGGCCAGCGAGGCGAGGTAGAGGTCCTGCAGGTTCGGAGGGTTCGGCTTCAGGATCACTTGGAACTGGTAGTAATGCTGCAGCCGGTTCGGGTTCTCGCCGTAGCGGCCGTCCTTCGGCCGGCGGGAGGGTTGCACATAGGCGGCCCGCCAGGGTTTCGGCCCGAGGGCACGCAACGTGGTCGCCGGGTGAAACGTCCCGGCTCCCACCTCCATGTCGTAGGGCTGGAGGATCACGCAGCCCTCCGCCGCCCAGAAGCGCTGCAGGGTCAGGATCAGGCCCTGGAAGGATCGGGCGGGGGCCAGATGGGCCGCCGCGGCGGTGTCGATCGGTGTCATGCCGGCACCCTCGGGAACGGCCCGGAGGCTGTCAAGGACGGCTCCGGCTCTCTCGGCTCGCACACCAAGACCCTGCTAACCAAAGTTGCCGTAACCTTGGGAACATTCGACTCCTACAAGCATTCAACCCCGGAAGCTTAGGCATTCGCGTGCCATTCGAAACAGCCACCCGGATCCGACGGCCGCACAGGACGGTGAAGTCGGGCCAGGTCTCGGCAGGGGGATGATGATGACGAAGATCTCGGAGATGGTCGGACTGGCGGCGCTTTCGGCGGCCCTTACCCTGGGCCTGGCGACGGCCGAGGCCCGCGACATCAAGGTTCAGCGCAAGGCTGCTCCGGTGGAGATGGCGGCCGCTGCTCCGGAGCCGATGGCCAGGGATGTCGAGCAGAAGGCCGAGGTCGGTCAGGCCGCAGCCGAGAAGATCGTTCTCGCCCCCGGCTGCCGCAAGGTGAAGGTCATCTATGCCGGCTACGGCGAGAGCGAACGCGCCGCGAGTTGCCCGACGCAGTAGACGCAGTTAGAGATCAGGTTTCTCCGGTCCCGGCAGCCCCCCTGCCGGGACCGTTTTCGTTTCGGCATCGGCGGCCGCATCAGCTTCGCCGAGGTGGATCGGGGCCGCGACCTCGAGCGGTGTCCGCCCCCCTTTGAGCGCCGACAGGATGAGCCGCGCTGCGGCGCCGCCCGGCTTCGAATAGACCGGCCGGACGACGATCGACCCGAAGGTCGGTCGAAGCGCCTCGAGGCAGGATGCGAGTGCATCCGCCCGGTGGATCATCCAGATTCGCCCACGCGGCCGCAGCAGCCAGTTCGCCGAGGCGACCCAGCGCCCGAGATCGCCCCCTTCCATGACATGCGCCGACCTGCGGCCGGGATCCGGCGAGGTACGGCCGCCCGGTTCGAAGAAGGGCGGGTTTGTCAGGACGACGTCCGCCATCCCGTCGGCAAGCCCGGCTGAACGCAGCGTCCGGCGGTCCGCGAACAGGTCGGCCTGGTAGGCTGCCGCGCGATCCTCGAGACCATTGGAGGAGATGTTGCGCCGCGCCAGCGTCACGAGGATTGCCTCGCGCTCGACGAGGCTGAGCCGCGTCGCCCCGACCCTTATCGCGGCCATCAGCCCGACCGCACCGCTGGCGCTGCCGAGGTCGACCACATGGTCGCCGGGCCGGATCTCGGCAGTGGCGGCGAGCAGGACGGCGTCCGTTCCGGCACGGTGCCCACGGCGCGGCTGAAGCAGCCGCAGGCGACCCTCGAGGAAAAGGTCCTCCGTGACCTCCGGAATGGCGTCAGGCGTCACGCAATTCGGCCCCGAGGCCGGCCTCGACGACGAGGCGCCGGGCGCGATCGGCCCAGTCGGACGGCACGAGAACGCGTCGACCGAACACCCCGATCGAGCCTTCCAGCGCGCTCATATGCCCGTCCGCGACGAAGACCGGGATGTCCTCGCTCTCCAGCAACTGCGTGACGACGTCGATCAGCACGACATCGTTCGTCCGGATCAATTCGCGCATCGGGAAGGTCGGGCCTCGTCTTGCGTCAAGCCGCGCGTTGCGGTGACCAGGGCGGCGTGCAAGGGAGCATCATCCGGCCGGGACGTCGATCCGGCAACGGGGGCGGTCAGCGTGGGCGTGGTTCTATCGTTCGAGGACAGGGTGCCGGGCGCGGAGGCGAGCCTCGACGATCTCGTGGGGCTCGTGCGGGACGACATGGAGCGGGTCAACCGCCTGATCGTCTCCCGGACCGGTTCGCGGGTGACGATGATCCCGGAGGTCGCGAACCACCTGATCTCGTCGGGCGGAAAGCGGCTCCGGCCGATGCTGACGCTCGCGACCGCCTCGCTCGCCGGCTACGGGGGCGACGGCCATGTCAGCCTGGCAGCCGCCGTGGAGTTCATGCACACGGCGACGCTCCTGCATGACGACGTCGTCGACGCCTCGACCATGCGCAGGGGCAAGATCGCGGCCCGGCTGAAATGGGGCAACGAGGCGAGCGTCCTCGTCGGCGACTTCCTCCTCGGCCAGGCCTTCAAGATGATGGTCGAGGTCGGCTCGCTCCCGGCGCTCGCGATCCTGTCCTCGGCCGCCACCATCATCGCGGAGGGCGAGGTGCTGCAACTCGCCGCCGCGAAGCATGTCGAGACGAACGAGGACGAATACCTGGCCGTGATCCGCGGCAAGACCGCGGAACTGTTCGCGGCCGCCTGCGAGGTCGGGCCGGTGATCGCGGGGCGGCCGAAGGCCGAGCTCGCCGCCTGCCGGTCTTACGGCATGAATTTGGGGATCGCCTTCCAGCTCGTCGACGACGCGCTGGATTACGGCGGCACGGCCTCCGCCCTCGGCAAGAATGTCGGCGACGATTTTCGCGAGGGCAAGATCACGCTCCCGATCGTGCTCTGCTACCGCCGCGGCGACGAGCCGGAGCGGGAATTCTGGCGCCGCACGCTGGAACGGGGCGAGATCGGCGAGGGCGACGTCGAGCGCGCGCTCGGCATCCTGCGCCGGCATCGGGCGATCGAGGATACGGTCGAGCGGGCCCGCCATTACGGCAAGATGGCCCGCGACGCGCTGGCGCTCTTCCCCGGCAGCCCGATGAAGAGCGCGCTTCTCGGCGCGGTGGATTTCTGCATCGGCCGCGCGCACTGAGCGGCTGACGTCTCATCGGAAGACGGTCGCCTTCACCCACCAGCCCGGCTCGGCCGACCGAACGGCCTTCGCGGCCCGCGCCGCGGCCCGGCAATCGTCGTAGAGCCCGAAGACCGTCGCACCCGACCCCGACATGCGGGCGAGCCTGCAGCCCTTGGTCGCGCGAAGCCGGGCGAGCGCCGAGCCGATCTCTGGGGCGAGCGCGAGCGCTGGCGCTTCGAGATCGTTGCGGGTCTCAGCCAGCGTAGCGAAAAGGGCTGACACGTCCCCGTCCGTGCTTCGAGGCTCGCCTGCCCGCTGCGCGGGACCGGCTCGCATCTCAGCATGAGGACGTGGGTGGATTCCACGAACCTCCTCATCCTGAGGTGCCGATCGAAGGTCGCTCTCGAAGGACGCACCAGCGGCCAACATCTGCCCCGGCGAAAGCCCGAGCGACTTGAACACGCCCGCGGTCGGCACCGCTACGCCCGGATTGACCAGGACGGCGAAGAGTGGCGGCAGGGCCAGCGGGGGGCCGACCTCCTCGCCCGCGCCCCGCATCATGCGGGCGCGGGGGTCGAGGCAGACCGGGATGTCGGCGCCCGTGACCCGGGCCGCCTCGACGACGTCGGGATGGTCGAGGGCAAGGCCGTTGAGCCGGGCCAGGAGCCGCAGCGCGCCGGCCGCATCCGAGGAGCCGCCTCCGATACCGGCGGCGGCCGGCAGGCGCTTCGTGAGGTGGAAGGCTCCCGCCAACAGGCCCGGCCGGCGCTCGGCCAGGGCCCGGGCAGCCCGGATCACCAGGTTGGCCCCGGGCGGACCCGCCGCCCCGGCCGTGGGTCCCTCGACGACGAGCGACAGCTCTTCGCCCGGAACCAGGGTCAGGCGGTCGTGGATACCGGCGAAGACGACGAGGCTTTCGAGCTCGTGGTAGCCGTCCGCCCGTCGTCCGAGCACGTGCAAGGTGAGGTTGACCTTGGCCGGCGCGCGCGTTGTGAGGCCGAGCCCGGCGGGCCGGCTGGGAGGCTCGGGTCTCATCGCAGAGACGAGCGGGACGCCGCTCCGCCGAGGCGAAGCGCGTCGGTCAGCCGCCGCTCTTGATCTGGTCGGTCGGGTTCGTCAGCGCCTCGGCCGGCTTCGGGACGTCCGGAAGCCCGCCCTGGAGCTTGTCCTCGATCTTTTTCAGATCGTCCGGCTCCGGGCTCGAATCCTTGGCGTGCTGCCATTGGAACCGGGCTTCGAGCCGACGGCCGACCTGCCAATAGGCGTCCCCGAGATGGTCGTTGATGACCGGGTCGCCGGATTTCAGCTCGGCCGCCTTTTCGAGTTCGCGCACCGCCTCGTCGAACTGCCCGAGGCGGTAATAGGCCCAGCCCAGGCTGTCGATGATCATGCCGTCACGCGGGGAGAGCTCGACCGCCCGCTTCAGCATCTTGAAGGCTTCGTCGATATTCTTGCCGGTATCGACCCAGGAATAGCCGAGATAGTTAAGGACCTGCGCCTTCCAGACCGTCTGGGTGTCGGGAACGAGCTCGAGCGAGGTCTTCAGGTCGGCCTCGGCCTTGGCCCATTCCTTGGCCCGCTCATAGCTCGTGCCGCGATAGTAGAAGAGCGGCCAGCGCCCGCTATCGCCCTCCTTGGTCAGGTCGATCGCCTGCCCGTAGACTTCGGCCGCCTCGAGATACTTCTTGCGCATGCGCAGGATGCCACCGAGAGCGACCAGCGCGTCGGTGTCGTTCGGCCGCTCGGCGCGGAGCCGTTCGAGATGTTTCACGGCCTCCTCGCCGCGTCCGAGCTGCTCGAGGCTGAGGCCGATCTGCACGTCCGCGCTCGCCTTCAGCGGCGAGATCGCCGGCACGAGCTTCAGGGCCGCCAGCGCCTGTTCCGTCTGCTTCATCCGCTCGAACACATCGGCCAGCGTCACGAGCGCGAGCGAATGATCCGGGTTCAGGTAGAGGGCGAGCCGGAGATAGATCAGGGACGCGAGTTCGTCGCCCTGCTGGTTGCCCGCGGAACCGAGCCCGTAGAGCACCTCGGCCGCACCGTCCTGCGCATTCTGGACGATCGGCGGCAGCGTGCGGCCCGCGCCGATCTCGGCGAGAGCGTTGCGGACGAAGGCATGACGCGGCGCGATCACGTCATAGGCCTGGTAGACCGCGAGCGCCTCGTCCTTCTTGCCGATCCGGGCGAGGAGGCGCCCGTAGGCATCGACGAGGCGAAGGGTCGTCTTCTCGGAATCGTAGGCGGATTTCAGCCGGCGCTCCGCCTCGGGCAGGTTGCCGACGAGTTCGGCGATCAGCCCGGCATGGTAGTCGCGGAAGACCGCGAAGCCGCGATCGGCCCGGACGCCATTCACCGTGTCGAGGGCGCGTTTCCCGTCCCGGGATCCGGCATGGGACCAGGCGATCAGGAGCGAAGCCGTAAGGTCGGCCGCACGGCCGCGGACGCCCCGGGCGAGCAGCGTGCGGGCGACCGCGAATTGCCGCGTCTTGAAGGCGCGCGCGCCGAGGCTGAGCTGGGCAAGCCCGTTCGATGGATCCTTCAGGGTCAGCCGATCGGCCGCGCCGGCGGCCCCATCGACGTCGCCGTCCGCCAGGAGCGAGATGAAGGCGCGCTCGAGAAGCTCGGGATTGGCCGGGTCTTCGCGCAGGGCCTCTCGGTAGAAGATCGCGGCCGCGGCCGTGTCCTTGGAAGCGCCCGCGATATAGGCCGCGAGGTAATTGCCCTCGAGGCTGCCGGCCGGCGTGTAGGGCGAGGTGTTGGGCTTCTGGGCCGGCGCGACGACGCGGCGCGCCTCGGCACTCCCGCCCGCAACACAGAGCGCCAGCGCAACCGCGACGGCGCGGCCGATCGCGAAGCGACCCACAGGAAAAACGACCATCACGGCTCCACCCTCGACGACCGCCCGCCTCGCGCGACGCCCATGACTCACTTGATCCGCAGAATGAACCCTCGGACTCCGCCCGGCAAGGCACCTCGATGCCGCGCGGCGCGGGTCCCGAGGAAGCCGCGCCGGATCCGTTCGGGCCGGCTCACATGCCGACGTAGTTCGGCCCGCCGCCGCCCTCCGGCGTCACCCAGGTGATGTTCTGGTTCGGATCCTTGATGTCGCAGGTTTTGCAATGGACGCAGTTCTGGGCGTTGATCTGGAAACGCGGCTCCTTGCCGTCCTCCAGCCATTCGTAGACCCCGGCCGGGCAATATTGGGCGGAGGGGCCGCCGAAGACGTCGTGCTCGGAGCGGCGCTGCAGCTCCATGTCGGCGACCTTCAGGTGGACCGGCTGGTCTTCCTCGTGGTTCGTGTTCGACAGGAAGACCGAGGACAGCCGGTCGAAGGTCAGAACCCCGTCCGGCCGCGGGTAGGTGATCGGCTTCACCTCCGACAGCGGCTTCAGGGTCTCGAAATCGGCCTTGCCGTGCGACAGGGTCCCGAAGACGGAGGAACCGAGGAGCTCGGTCATCCACATGTCGATCCCGCCGAGGCCGATCCCGACGAGGGTGCCGTAGCGCGACCAGAGCGGCTTCACGTTGCGGACCCGGTAGAGGTCGTAGCCGATATCGGAGCCGCGCCAGCTCTCCTCGTAGCTCTCGATCTCGTCATGGGCCCGGCCCTCGGCCAGCGCAGGGGCCAGATGCTCGGCGCAGAGCATCCCGGACAGGATCGCGTTATGCGAGCCCTTGATGCGGGGCACGTTCACGAAACCGGCCGAATCGCCGACGAGGCACCCGCCCGGGAAGACGAGCCGTGGCACCGACTGCCAGCCGCCTTCCATGATGGCGCGCGCGCCATAGCCGATCCGTTTCGCGCCCTCGAACGTGTCCCGGATCATCGGGTGGGTCTTCACCCGCTGGAACTCGTCGAAGGGCGACAGCGTCGGGTTCTCGTAGTTCAGGTGCGTGACGAATCCCACCGACACGAGGTTGTCGTCGTAATGGTAGAGCCAGGACCCGCCGCCGGCCTTGTTCGGCAGCGGCCAGCCCATGGAATGCTGCACGAGCCCCTTCCGGAACCGCTCCGGCCGGACCTGCCAGACCTCCTTGACGCCGAGGCCGTATTTCTGGTGGTCGGAATTCTGGTTCAGCCCGAACCGGGCGATGGCCTGTTTCGTCAGGCTGCCGCGGGCGCCCTCGGCCAGGATCGTGTAGCGGCCGCGCAGTTCCATGCCGCGGGTGAAGTCTCCCTTCGTCTCGCCCGAGCGCCCGACCCCCATGTCGCCGGTCGCGATGCCCCGGACCTTGCCGTCTTCCATCAGGATTTCGGCTGCCGGGAAGCCCGGATAGATCTCGACGCCGAGCGCCTCGGCCTGGCGGCCGAGGAAGCGGGCCACGTCGCCGAGCGAGCCGATGAAATTGCCGTGATTGCTCATCAGGCGCGGCAGGGTCAGCGTCGGGATCTTCACGCCCCCGGCCGGCCCGAGGAACAGGAACTCGTCCTTGGTCACCTCGGTCGTGAGCGGCCGCTCGGAATCGGCGCGCCAATCCGGCAGGAGGCGATCGAGGCCGATCGGATCGACGACGGCGCCGGAGAGGACATGCGCCCCGATCTCGGACCCTTTCTCGACGACGACGACCGAGATCTCGGCCCCGCTCTCGGCCGCGAGCTGCTTCAGCCGGATCGCGGTCGCGAGTCCGGCCGGGCCGCCGCCGGCGATGACGACGTCGAAGTCCATCGACTCCCGCGGCGGCAGCGCCTCGCCCGCCATCTCACTCTCCGGCATAGTTCCTCCCCGGAGCGGCCAGCCGCTCAGCTTCGACCTGTTCCAACGAGCTATGGGGGGGCACCGGTTCCCTGACAAGCGAGAGCCGGTGGCGGCTTGTGACCGCGGTCTCGTGGGTTACAAGGACCCATGCTGCCGGCCCCCGCCGATCGCGAGGCGCTCATCGCGCTTCTCGACTTCCACGTCGCTGCCGGGATCGATCTCGCGCTGGACGAGGCGCCGCACGACCGCTTCGCGGAGGACACGAGCCTGGCTTGGGTCTCGCCCGAAGCGCCCGCCGAGCCCCGCGCGCCCCTGCCCTCGCGTCATCCCCAGCCGGAACGCCCCGCCTCGCGCCCTGCCCTCCCGGCCGCGGCCGCCGGAGCGCCGGCCGAGATCGCCGAGGATGCCCGACGGCTGGCTCGAGAGGCCCGGACCCTCGACGACCTCGAACGGCTGGTGGCCGCCTTCGACGGCTGCGCGCTCAAGGCCTCCGCCCGCCAGCTCTGTTTCGCCGACGGCGTTCCGGGCTCGCGCGTGATGATCCTGGGCGAGGCGCCCGGGGCGGAGGAGGACCGCACGGGCCGGCCCTTCGTCGGACGCGCGGGCCAGCTTCTCGACCGGATGCTGTCCGCGATCGGGCTCGACCGCGGCTCGGTCTACGTCGCGAACGTGGTGCCCTGGCGTCCGCCCGGGAACCGGACCCCGACTCCGCAGGAGGTGGCGATCTGCCTGCCCTTCACAGAGCGCCAGATCGAGCTTGCCCGGCCCGACATCCTGGTGACGCTCGGCGCCCCCTCCACCCAGATGGTCCTCGGCTCGAAGGAGGGCATCTTCCGGACGCGCGGCCGCTGGACCGAGCGGACATTCGGCGAGGCCCGGCTTCGCGTCCTGCCGATGCTGCATCCCGCCTATCTTTTGCGGCAGCCGCTGCATAAACGGCTGGCGTGGCGCGACCTCCTCCGGCTCCGCCATGCGCTGGACGGCCGTGCGGAACCCCGCCCGCCCGAACCGACTTGAAGGTTGAACGTTCTGGCGCGCCCTCCCGCGCGCTCGGGAAGCTTGCACGATGCGTTGGGAAGACTTTCGCCCGTCCGACAATGTCGAGGACCGACGCGGCGACGGCGGCGGCGGGGGTGGCGGCTTCGGCATCCCTATGGGGCGCGGTGGCGGCGGCCTCGGCATCGGCGCCATGGTCGTGCTCGGCCTTGTCGGCTGGGCGCTCGGCATCGACCCCCGCATCCTGATCCAGGGCGCCGAGATGGCGCGCGGCGGCGGCAACCCGGGCTACGAGCAGCCGGACCGGCGCAGCCCGCCGGCCCCGCGTCCGCAAGGCAGCGGCGGCCAGGTCACGGACCAGTATGGCCGGCTGGCGCAAAGGATCCTCGGCAACACGGAGGACGTCTGGAAAGAGGTCCTGCCCGCCCAGGCCAACAAGGCCTACGTGCCGACCGGCATGGTGCTCTACACCCGCGGCACGCGGTCGGGCTGCGGCAGCGCCCAATCGGCGATGGGACCTTTCTATTGCCCGCTCGACCGCAAGGTCTATCTCGACACGACCTTCTTCGACGAGATGCAGCGCAAGTTCAGGACCGGTGGCGACTTCGCCTATGCCTATGTGATCGCGCATGAGGTCGGCCATCACATCCAGAACGTCCTCGGCATCCTGGGCAAGGTGCAGCGCCGGCAGCAGGACGTGGACGAGCGCGAGGCGAACCAGCTCTCGGTCCGGATCGAACTCATGGCCGATTGCCTGGCCGGCGTCTGGGCCAACAAGTCCAACGAAAAATACAACGCCATCAACGACGAGGATATTCGCCAGGCGATCGCGGCCGCCCAGGCCATCGGCGACGACCGGCTGCAGAGCCAGAGCAGGGGCCAGGTGATGCCGGACAGCTTCACGCACGGCTCCTCGGAGCAGCGGGTGCGCTGGCTGAAGACGGGCCTTCGGACCGGGCAGGTACAGAGCTGCGACACCTTCCGGACGAGCCGCCTCTAGGTGGCCGGCCTCGATCTCGCCCGGAGCTTCGTCCCCCTCGGGATCGCGGTGCTCACCGTGTCCGACACCCGTCAGCTCGCGGACGATCGGTCGGGCGACACGCTGGTCGCGCGTTTGACCGAAGCCGGGCATGTTCTCGCCGGCCGCAGCATCGTGCCGGACGACGTCGAGGCGATCCGGTCGGCGGTGCGCGGCTGGATCGCGGATACGGACGTCGATGCGATCATCGCAACGGGCGGGACCGGCTTCACCGGCCGCGACGTGACACCGGAGGCGCTCGAACCGCTCTTCGAGAAGCGCATGGACGGCTTCTCGGCCATCTTTCACCGGATCAGCTACGACAAGATCGGCACCTCGACGCTGCAATCGCGCGCGACCGCGGGCGTCGCGGGCGCGACCTACATCTTCGTCCTGCCGGGCTCGCCCGGCGCGTGCCGGGACGCCTGGGACGGCATCCTCCAGGCTCAGCTCGATTACCGGCACCGGCCCTGCAACTTCGTCGAGATCATGCCGCGGCTGGACGAACACCTGCGGCGCTGACCGGGCATATCGCCCGCCCCCCGCCCGACTTGTCCACAGGAACCGGGGCTTATCCACAGGCCCGTCGGAACATAGGAGGTACGTGATCCTTGCCATCACGACCGTAGTGAGAACGCGCCCTTAGAGCGTCGCCGTTGCAATGTTCGCGTTTCGTTCTAGTCTAGCGATGCCGAATCGCCCGGCCAGGAGGTTCAGATGGCCAGAACGCAGCTGAAGGGGACACCGGCCGAGCCGCCCCGACCGGCGCAGCGCGGCGTGCATACCGTCATCGACCGTCGTCGGCCGGACATCCGGACCTATGAGGGCGTCGAGCGCGAGCGGCGGCACGGCCGTGGGGTCGGCGGAAATCCGGACGGCCGGTTCGAGCCGATCCAGCGCGAACGCGCCTTCGACGGATGGGATTTCGCCGACGAGCCGCTTCCGATCCGGACCGAGGTGACGCTCGAGAAGCCCCGCACGATCATCGCCCGGAACGATTCGCCGGACATCTCCTTCGACCGGTCCGTGAACCCGTATCGGGGCTGTGAGCATGGCTGCGTGTATTGTTTCGCCCGGCCGAGCCACGCCTACCAGGGCCTGTCGCCCGGGCTCGATTTCGAGACCAAGCTCTTCGCCAAGCCGAACGCGGCCGAGCTCCTGCGGAAGGAACTCGCGGCGTCGAATTACGAGCCGAAGACGATGGCGCTCGGCACCAACACCGACCCCTATCAGCCGATCGAGCGCACCTACCGGATCACGCGCTCCATCCTAGAGGTGCTGGACGCGACGAACCACCCGGTCGGGATTGTCACGAAATCGGCCCTCGTGACGCGGGACATCGACATCCTGGCGTCGATGGCGGAGCGGGGGCTCGCCAAGGTCGCGATCTCGGTGACGACGCTCGACCCGAAGCTTGCCCGGCGCATGGAGCCGCGTGCGGCGACCCCGACCAAGCGGCTCTCGACGATCCGGATGCTGGCTGAGGCCGGGATCCCGGTCTCGGTCCTGGTCGCGCCTATCATTCCGGCGATCAACGACCATGAGATCGAGGGCGTGCTCCGCGCGGCCTATGCGGCCGGGGCGCGGGAGGCGGGCTACGTCATGCTGCGGCTGCCGAACGAGCTGAAGGGGCTCGTTCGGGACTGGCTTGCCGAGAACTACCCGGACCGCATGAAGCACGTCCTGTCGCTGGTCGAGGATACGCGCGGCGGCAAGCTCTACGATTCGGCCTGGGGCGAGCGCCAGACGGGGGTCGGGCCCTATGCCTGGATGATCGGCCGCCGCTTCGAGGCCGCGTCGGAGCGGATCGGCTTCAACAAGCAGCGCCGGACGCTCCGGACCGACCTGTTCACGCCCCCCATGCGGCAGGGCGCGCAGCTCGCGCTCTTCTAGAGCACGTCAGGGAACGCGCCGGGCGGCGCCTCAGCCCTTCAACTTTGCTGCGATCTCGGCGAGGTATTTTCCCTGGAAGCGGGCGCCGTCGAGTTCGACCGCGCTCGGTTTGCGGCTGCCGTCACCGCCTGCGATGGTCGAGGCGCCGTAGGGCGAATTCCCCATGACCTCGGCCACACCCATCTGTGCCTGGAAGGAATAGGGCAGGCCGGTGATGACGAAGCCGAGATGCATCAGCACCGGCAGGAAAGTCAGGATGGTGGATTCCTGCCCGCCATGCTGCGTTGCCGACGACGTGAAGACACCCGCGACCTTGCCGTTCAGCTTGCCCTGCGCCCATAGACCGCCGGTCTGGTCGATGAAGGATTTCATCTGCGCGGC
Source organism: uncultured Enterovirga sp. (assembly GCF_964242715.1). Taxonomy (NCBI): domain Bacteria; kingdom Pseudomonadati; phylum Pseudomonadota; class Alphaproteobacteria; order Hyphomicrobiales; family Methylobacteriaceae; genus Enterovirga; species uncultured Enterovirga sp. Next base: position 42,957 of record NZ_CAXTAZ010000019.1, on the reverse strand, counting down.
CATGTTGCCGTAGCGGGTCGGCGTGCCGAACAGGATGGCGTCGTAGTCGGGCAACTCATCGACGGTCGCGATCGGGGCGGCTTGGTCGAGCTTGTAATGGGACGCGGCGGCGACGTCCTGCGGCACCGTCTCGGGCACCCGCTTCACCACCGCCTCGGCCCCGGCGGCACGAGCGCCTTCGGCTGCCGCAAAGGCCATCTCCTCGATATGGCCGTAGGTGGAATAGTAGAGGACCAGGACTTTCGCAGGCATCGAACCACCTCGTCTATGCGGCCGGCCGGACCGGCGTTGCGCTCAACTAGGCCTTTCCGGGCGATCGCGACACGCCTAACGGTGCATCCTCACCTTTGCCCGGATGCAAGGATGCCCGACACCTTCTCCTCCGATGACCTGAAACTCGTCCTGGCCGTGAGCGAGGGCGGAGGCCTCGGCGCGGCGGCGAGGCGGCTCGGTGTCGACGGCTCGACCGTGTTTCGGCGGCTCGGGACGCTCGAAGCGCGGCTCGGGACGACATTGTTCGAGCGAAGCCGCACCGGCTACGTGCCTACCCCAGCGGGCGAGGACATGGCGGCGCTCGGCGCCCGGTTCGAGGACGAGATCGCGGCCCTGTCGCGGCGCCTCGCGGGCCACGCTCCGGCCCCGGAGGGCGACGTCCGGGTCACCACCAACGACACGCTGCTCCAGCATCTCCTGACACCCATCTTCGCGCGTTTCCGCGAGACCCACCCGAAGATCCGCCTCGACATCGTGGTCTCGAATTCCGCCCTGAACCTCGCGCGCCGCGATGCGGATGTCGCGATCCGGGTCACGCCTTCCCCGCCCGAGACGCTGGTCGGACGACGCATCGCCACCGTCGCCTGGGCCCTCTACGGCTGGGCCGGCCTCGCCGCGCCACCGGCCGACTTCTCCGGTCAGGACTGGGTCGCGCTCGGCGGCGGGATGGAGGCGGTGCCGGCAGCGCGCTTCGTCCGACGGCAGGCATCCGCGGAGCGGATCGTCTACCGGGTAGATACGGTGCTGGCGCTGGCGGATGCGGTCGAGGCCGGGATCGGCATCGGACCCCTCCCCTGCTACGTCGCCGATCGGCGCCCGGGCCTCGTCCGGCTGCTGCCGCCCGATCCCGACCTCGCCGGATCGATGTGGCTGCTCGCCCATCCCGACCTCCGCCACACCCCGCGTGTGCGGGCGCTGCTCGACGTCCTGGGCGAGGCGATCGGCCGGGAGCGCGCCCGGCTCGCGGGCGAGGTGGCCCCGTAGCCGCGCGGCTCAGCCGATCTCGACGACGAGCCGGCCGCGGATCCGGCCCGCCATGATGTCGGCGCCGGCCTGGATGACGCCTTCCAGCGGGATCGTCGTCGTCATGGCGGAGAGCTTCTCGCGATCGAGGTCGCGGGCGAGGCGTGTCCAGGCCTCCACCCGCAACGCCCTCGGGGCCATCACGGAATCGACGCCGAGAAGGGCGACGTTGCGCAGGATGAAGGGCGCGACCGAGGCGGGAAGGTCCATGCCGCCGGCGAGACCGCAGGCCGCCACCGCGCCGCCGTAGCGGATCATCGAGAGGACATTGGCGAGCGTGGTCGAGCCGACCGTGTCCACGCCCGCGGCCCAGCGCTCCTTCGCGAGCGGCCGCGGCGTCCCCTCCAGCTCCGCACGGGCGACGATGTCGCTCGCGCCGAGGCCCTTCAGGTAGTCAGTCTCCTCGCTTCGGCCGGTCGACGCGGTCACCTGCCAGCCGAGCTTCGACAGGAGCGTGATCGCGACCGACCCGACCCCGCCGGCCGCGCCCGTCACGACCACGGGGCCGCTTTCGGGCGAGAGGCCGTGCCGCTCGAGGGCCATCACGCAGAGCATCGCCGTATAACCGGCGGTGCCGATCGCCATCGCGTCGGCGGGCGACAGGCCCTCCGGCAGCGGCACGAGCCAGTCGCCTTTGACGCGCGAGCGCTCCGCATAGGCTCCGAGATGGGTCTCGCCCGTGCCCCAGCCATTGAGGACGACCGTATCGCCGGGCGCATGATCCGGATGCGACGAGGCCTCCACCACGCCGGCGAAATCGATCCCCGGGACCATCGGAAAGCGGCGCACGACCGGCGCCGTGCCGGTGAGGGCGAGCCCGTCCTTGTAGTTCACGGTGGAATGCGTGACCCGGACGGTCACGTCGCCGTCCATCAGGTCGGCTTCGGCGAACGCGCCGATGCGGGGTGCCGCGCCCTTCTCCGCGATGACGACGGCCCGGAAACCCGACATCGCGTTCAACCCCAGTGGAGGCCAAGAAGCATCAGCAAGATACCGAGCACCGAAACCAGGAAGACCATCGTCCTGACGTAGGTGATCCCGGCCACGTAAATTCCGACATAGGCCAGCCGGGCCCAGAAATAGAACGTCGCCCCCCAATAGGTGAGCGCGTTATGGCGGCCCGTCACATGCACGATCAGGATCGCGGCAGCGGCGAACGCGAACGTCTCCAGCAGGTTCTTGGTCGCCCGCTCGAGCCGCTCGCCGTAGATCGACATGCGTCGGGGCGGCGGCGTGTCGCGATTGCCCGCCCCATACGCGAAGCCATTGGCGGCGGTGAGGAATTGCGCGGTCGCGATGACCTGCACGAGGCCGAGGACGATCGTCCAGGCGAGATATGTGAGTTCAGTGTCCACGGGTGTCTCCTTCGCCGGTCAAGCCGGCACGGCCACCTGAGGTTCCCGGACGACCGGCTGCTCGCGGATCGGCAGGTTGATCGCGGCGGAGGCGAGCCCGAGCGCGACCGACAGCCACCAGACCACATCGTAGCTGCCGAAGCCCTCGTAGAGCACCCCTCCCAACCAGACGCCCAGGAAGCCGCCGACCTGGTGGGAGAAGAACACGAAGCCGTAGAGCATCGCCATGTAGCGCGTGCCGAACATCAGCATGACAAGGCCCGAGGTCGGCGGGACGGTGGAGAGCCAGAAGGCGCCCATCACGATGCCGAAGACGATGCAGGAGGTCGGCGTGATCGGCAGGAGGATGAAGACGGCGATGGCGAGGGAACGCCCCAGATAGATCCAGGCCAGCAAGAAGCGGCGCGGCATTCGGGACGAGAGCCACCCGGCGGTGAGCGATCCGGCCGCGTTCGAGAGCCCGATGGCGGCCAGCGTCCAGCCGCCGACCCAGGACGGCAGACCGGCATCCTTCAGGAAGGCCGGCAGGTGGACGGTGATGAAGGCGAGCTGGAAGCCGCAGGTGAAGAAGCCGAGCGTGAGGAGCACGAAGCTCCGGTGCCGGAAGGCCTCGCCGAGCGCCTGCGGGATCGACTGGTTCGGCGCCGGGCTCGGGCCGCCCATCGGCGAGGTGTTCGGCCCGGGCCGGGTGGACAGGAAGGTCGACAGGGGCAGGATGAGGAGGACGCTAGCGGCGAACACCACCAGCGCCTGCTCCCAGCCGAAGGAGGCGATGAGCACGTTGCCGATCGGCGGGTAGAAGAACTGGCCGAAGGAGCCGGCCGCGGTGCCGGCCCCGAAGGCGAGCGGGCGCCAGCTCTCCGGCAGCAGCTTCCCGAAGGCGCCGAGGATAAGGTTGAAGGAGGCGGCGGAGAGGCCGAAGCCGACGAGCACGCCGGCCCCGAGATGGAGCAGGCCGGGCGTGGTCGCGTAGGACATGACGACGAGCCCGGCGGCGTAGAGCACGGCCCCGACGCAGAGGACGCGGGTCATGCCGTAGCGGTCGGCGATCGCCCCCGCGAAAGGCGCGCCGAGGCCCCAGAGCAGGTTCTGGATCGCGATGGCGAGGCCGAACGTGTCGCGGCCCCAGCCGAATTCGGTGATCATCGGCAGCTGGAAGAGCCCTGCCGAAGCCCGCGGCCCGAAGCCGATCAGCGCGATCGCGCAACCCGCGAAGACGATCCACTCGGGCGGCATCCGCCCGTCCACGCGTGGCCACATGTCGATCTCTCCGCGCTAGACCGGACCGCTTTAGCGATCAATACGGAATCCGCCAAACGCGTTCGGTTCATCCCTCCCATCACGGACGCGAATGCCTCAACCTGGTGCGAGCGGGCCCTCCGGGAGGGCGTCGCGCTTCGCCTTGGCCCGCTGGCCGGCCCGCGCCTGCGCCTCGCGGGCGCATTTCCCGAGATGCGCCTCGCGGTTGATGACCTGGAGATTCGGCCGGCCCCAATGATCGAGGAGATCCGGCCAGGGCATGGCCCGATGCTCGCGCCAGACCCGGAACAGCGGCACGCGATGATCCACCTCGGCGGTCCTGAGAAGGCGGCGTCCCGTCTCCGGGCAGCAGCGCCCCTGCGCGCGCTTCAAGGCCTGGACCTGTCCGGAGGGATCGCACCAGAGCTGCCAGGCGACGACGCAGGCGGAATGCCACGTCGCGCGCTTGTTCGGCCGCCCGTCGCCCCAGAGGTCGCGGTGCCAGCCGAAGCGGAAGACCGGCTGGCCGCAGACGCAGCAATGGCCGGGTCCTCGGGCGAAGGCGGTTTCGCGGAACGGCGCCGGCGGGCAGCGGAAGCTCGTGCGTCGGCCCTCCGTCGCGACGTCGAGACGCCAGGCCCAGCCGTCCGGGGTGCCGGAGCGTCGGGCGAGCGCCCGCGCCAGACGGTCGGCACGCAACGGATGCGCGCGCCAATAGCCTTCCATCGCCCGCCGCAGGGTCGGCGGGATCAGCGGGCGGGCGAGCGCATGGTTCAGCACCGGCGCGGGAAACACGGCCGGCAGGGCCCGCCGGAGCCGGGCGAGCGACTTTTCGTTCCGGCCGTCGCGCCATGCGCTCATCCGGGATCCTTCAGGGTCGGGGTCGATTCGGAGCGGCCAGGATGGCCTGTCCGGGTGACCGTTCCGTTTCCGACGGGCCGTCGTCCTCGGGGCTGGGGGCGGCTCCGTTCCGCGGTGCAGCCCGGGGCGGATCACCTCGCAGCAACACGGTCGCCGAGGCCGCGACGATCAGGGCGAGGCCGATCCAGTCCGTGGCGGTCGGGCGCTCGCCGAGGATCAGCGTCGCGCCGATGACGCCGATCCCGGGCACCAGGAGCGAGCCGACCGACGCAATCCCGGCCGGCATCCGGCCGAGAATCACGAACCAGAGCGTCGTCGCGAGCGCCTGGCCGACGATGATGTTGTAGCCGAGCCCGAACCACGTCGTCGCGAGCCGCGGCAGCTCCTGCGGCAGCCCCTCGAAGGCGAGCATCCCGATCGTGGTCAGCACCGCGCCGAACGCCATCTGCCAGCTCGTGAGGACGAGACGGGGCACGGGGATCGGGTAGCGTTTCAGGAGGATGCTGCCGGCGGCCCAGACCACACCCGAGAGGAGCGCATAGACGAGCCCGACCGAGAATTCGCCGGCCTGGATCACCGGCCAGCCGAGCGCGACGAGGCCCGCGCCGCCGAGCCCGAGGCCGGTGATCCGGCGCCGGTCGAGCCGCTCGCCCAGCACGATCCTGGCGAAGATCACCGTCCAGATCGGCATCGTATAGGACAGGACCGCGCTCCGGCTGGTCGAGGCCGAAACCTGTGCGAAGGCGCTGAGGAGGTTGTAGCCCACGATCGGCAGGACCCCGATGCCGAGGAGCCGCACCCACATCCGGCGCGGCACGGCGGGCGACATGCCGGTCGCCGCCATCGCGCCGAACATCAGGACCGTGGCGGCCGCGAAGCCGACGCTGCGCAGGGTCCAGGGCTGGATCTCATCCAACGCGAGCCGGACCGCCGGCCAGTTCAGCCCCCAGCCGAGCCCGAGAAGACCGACCAGCATGGCATTCCGGATCATCGAAGGAGTCCGGTCCGCAGCGAGCGGAGCGCTCCCGACCCGCGGGCTTCCGTCACGCCTTCCAGAGCCAGGCGGCGCCCCGGACGCCCGAGGCGTCGCCATGCCGATGCCGCACGATGGCCGTCGCGAACCGGTCGGAGAAGACATGCGGCTCGATCGCGGCCGGGAGGTCGCGGTAGAGCTCGTCGACATTCGACATGCCGCCGCCGAGCACGATGATGTCCGGATCGATGAGGTTCACGGCGCTCGCGATGCCGCGCGACAGGCGGTCGAGATAGGCGGCATAGGTCGCACCCGCCGCGGAGTCTCCCTGCCGCATGGCCGCGACGATGGCGGCAGCCTCCAGGGCCTGGCCGGTACGCTCGCGATGGTCGCGCTCGATGCCGGTCCCGGATACGAAGGTCTCGATGCAGCCGGACCGTCCGCAGAAGCAAGGCGGGCCGGGCCGCTCCTCGTCTCGCGGCCAGGGCAGCGGGTTGTGGCCCCATTCGCCCGTGATACGGTTGCGGCCGCCGAGCGCCCGACCGTCGATCGCGATGCCGGAACCGGCACCGGTTCCGAGGATGACGCCCCAGACGACGGGATGGCCGGCCCCTGCCCCGTCCACCGCCTCGGAGACCGCGAAGCAATTCGCGTCGTTCTCGACCCGAACCTCGCGGCCGAGCGCGCCGGCGAGGTCGCGGTCGAGCGGACGGCCGTTATTCCAGGTCGAGTTCGCATTCATGACGAGGCCGGTCGCGGGCGAGATCGCGCCCGGGATTCCGATCCCGACGCTGCCGGTGCGGCCCGTCTCGGCCTCGATCTCGGCGACGAGCCCGGCGATCGTGGCCATGCAGCCGTCGTAATCGCCCTTCGGGGTCGCGACCCGTCGGCGTGCCAGCGTCTCGCCTTCGGTCGAGAGCGCGATTCCCTCGATCTTGGTGCCGCCCCAGTCGATGCCGATCAGCATGGGTGGCTCAGGCCGCGGCCGCCACCTCGACGGCACGGTCGACCTCGAGCGCGCGGCCGAGCCGGCGCATGACGTCGGCGAGATGCGGCTTCGCGGCGATCTGCCGGGCATGAAGCCGGGTCACCGCGGCCGAGAGCCGGCCGTCGCGCCCGAGGATGTCGTCAGCGAAGCCGATCATGCGCAGGTTAGGCCACGCCTGGGGCCGGATCGCGACGAGCCGCTCGATGACGCCGTCATCGCTCTCGTCCGGATAGGCCGCGAGCAGCATCATCGTCATCGCGGCCGTCGAGCGCGAGATGCCCATGTGGCAATGGATGAGAAGGTGCCCGCTCTCGCCTTCGGCCTTACCCTCGACCACCTCGTCGCCGAAGGCCACGATCTCCTCGACGTGATGCCGCTCGGGAAGGATCATGTCGCCCATCGGCGCGACGATGTCGTGGAAGCGCAGCGTGGTGCGGTGGTGCCGGTCGTAGGCCTGGAAGGATTCGGGATCCGGCGTGCCTGGGTCCAGGATCGAGAGGATGTGGCTGACGCCGCTGTCGCGGTGTCCGTCGAGCTCTTCGAGGCCGCAGACGGTGAGGAGTGAGAGCGAAGCGCGTTTCATCGCGCGCCTCTAGCAGCAATGGCCGGGCGATCCTACCCGGGCCTAATTCTCGGTCTCGTCCTCGTCGTCCTCCTCCTCGCCGACATGAGCGCGGCAGAAGGCGGGCGCCTCCGCCCCGAGTAGGGCGCAGCTGCGGTGGATCTCGTCCCGGATCAGCCCGCAGCGATACTCGGCGTTGCAGGGCGGACGCGAGGCCAGCGACACCTGCCGGCACTGGCCCACCAGCGAGGCGGCACCCTTCGGGCCAAGCTCGTCCGAGCAGCTCTTGGCCGAGCCGCGCGTGGCCGCCGCTGCCGGCATGGAGGCGAGCGCGACACACGCCATTCCGAGCAGAAGGGCCGGCCTCCACCGCCGACGGATCGCGGCCGGCGAGCGAGGCTCAGCGCCGGACATCGTAATCCACCCGCGCCCGGCCGCCGATCCGGACCTCGGTTCCGCCCCCGAGATCGATGAAGCCCGGCCGCCTTCCCGCCCTGGCCCGGTCGGGATCGTAGGGTTCGACCTTGGCCGGTGGCGGACAGGTTGCCGGTCTGCGCGCGCGCTGGGCCGAATCGCCCCGGACAGGGCATGTCTCGGCGGCCGCCGGGACGGCCAGCAACAGCAGCGCAGCCACGAGGGGGTGGCGGAGGTCGGTCACAGGAGGCCCAGCTCCACCAACTCGCGCCGCATCGTCTCCGGCAAAGCCCGAATCGAGGCCGCGGAATCGCCGAGATCGGCGGGGGCGTCGGCATGGCCGAGATAGCGCCACCCCTGGAAAGGCCGGCAGGGGCGCGGCGACACCGGGGTGACCTCCGGATGCAGGACCAGCCGGCAGCGACCGATCCCCTCGCCGTCCGTGAAGGTCCGGATGGCGGTGAGGCGCTGCCGACAGGCGAGCTGCCCCCGGATGACCCAGTAGAGCGAGCCGCCGTCGAGGAGCTCGTCCGCCCGTTTCGGAGCCATACGGGTCACGTGGACATGCTCTTGGGCCGAGCCGTCCTTCGACAGGCGGCGCCGCTTCTCGAGGATCCAGGCCTCGAGTTCGCCGATCGTGTCGACCCCGACGCAGAGCTTGATCAGGTGAAGCGCCATGCCTCGCCTATAGCGCAAAGCAGCCCCGTGCGAATGCGACAGGGCGGCGCCGTCCAGAGGAAAGCGCCACGTGGCCCTCGGCCGAAGAATGCCTAGGCGAATTCCAGGATCACCGCGTCCACCGCGAGGCTCTCGCCCTCTTTCGCGACGACCTTGGCGATCGTGGCGTCGCGTTCGGCGCGAAGCACGTTTTCCATCTTCATCGCCTCGACGATCGCGAGCGGCTCGCCGGCCTTCACGACCTGGCCTGCCTTGACCTGAATCGCCTTGACGAGGCCCGGCATCGGGCAGAGCAAAGCCTTGCCGGCCCCGCTCTCGACCTTCTCCAGCATCAGGCCCGCGAGATCGGCCTCGCGCCGCGTGTAGACCCGGGCCTCGACCGCCGTGCCGGCATGGGCGAGGCGAACGCCGTTCCGGATCGGCCGCACCTGCAGGGTGAGGACCTTGGCGCCGACCGTCCCGGTCCAGACCGGCTGGCCGGGCCGCCAGGCGGAGGACACGGCAAGCCGCTCGCCATCCGCGAAGGCCACGACCGGCCCGGCCTCGCCATCGTCGATCGTGACCGGGTGCCGGTCGGGGCCGAGTGCCACGACCCGGTCGCGCTCGAACCGGACGAAGCCCGGCCGCATCTGGCCGGAGATGCCGCGCTTCCTCTCGTTCTGGAGGTGGTCGATCGCGGCCGCGACGGCGGCGACCTGCCGGGCCTGCGCGCCGGTCGGGGCAAGCTCGCTGAAACCCGAAGCGAATTCTTCGGTGATGAAGCCTGTCGACAGCCGTCCCTCGCGCCAGCGCGGATGCGCCATCAGGGCGGAGAGGAACGGGATGTTGTGCCGGATCCCGTCGATCGCGAAGGCGTCGAGCGCCGTGGAATGGGCCTCGATCGCCGCGATGCGGGTCGGCGCGTGGGTGACGAGCTTCGCGATCATGGGGTCGTAGAAGATCGGGATCTCGCCGCCCTCCTCCACGCCGGTGTCGTTCCGCACCGTCGCGCCGCCGTCGACCGGTCCCTCGGCGGGCGGCCGATAGGTCACGAGACGCCCGATCGAGGGGAGGAAGTTGCGGGTCGGATCCTCGGCATAGACGCGGCTCTCGATCGCCCATCCGTCGAGCCGCACCTGCTCCTGCGTCAGCGGCAGCTTCTCGCCTGCCGCCACCCGGATCATCAGCTCGACGAGATCGAGCCCGGTGATCATCTCGGTCACCGGATGCTCGACCTGGAGACGGGTATTCATCTCGAGGAAGTAGAAGGACTTGTCCTGGCCGGCCACGAACTCGACCGTGCCCGCGGAATCGTAGCCTACGGCCTTGGCGAGCGCGACCGCCTGCGCCCCCATCTTCGCCCGCGTCTCGGGATCGAGGAGCGGCGACGGCGCCTCCTCGATCACCTTCTGATTCCGGCGCTGGATCGAGCATTCCCGCTCGCCGAGATGGATCACGTGGCCGTGCTTGTCGCCCAGCACCTGGATCTCGATGTGGCGCGGGTCGGTGATGAACTTCTCGATGAAGACGCGGTCGTCCCCGAAGGACGACGCGGCTTCCGATTTCGAGCGCGCAAATCCCTCCGCGACCTCGTCCTTGGAATGGGCGATGCGCATGCCCTTGCCGCCGCCGCCGGCGGAGGCCTTGATCATCACCGGATAGCCGATCTCGCCCGCGATCCGCATGGCATGGTCCGGGCTCTCGATCACGCCGAGGAAGCCCGGCACGGTCGAGACATTCGCGGCCGCCGCCGCCTTCTTGGATTCGATCTTGTCGCCCATCGCGGCGATGGCGTGCGGGTTCGGCCCGATGAAGGTGATGCCGGCGGCTTCCAGCGCGCGCGGAAACGCCTCCCGCTCGGATAGGAAGCCGTAGCCCGGATGGACCGCCTGGGCCCCTGTCTGGAGGCAGGCCTCAACGATCCGGTCGATCAGGAGGTAGGATTCGGCGGCCGCGGCCGGTCCGATATGGACGGCCTCGTCGGCCATCCCGACATGCAGCGCGTCGCGATCGGCATCGGAGAAGACGGCTACCGTCCTGATGCCCATCCGCCGCGCCGTCTTGATCACCCGGCAGGCGATCTCGCCGCGATTGGCGATCAGAATCTTGTCGAACATGCGCTCTGAATCGGCCGTGGCGTGAGGGATCGCAGGACGCGATCCTGTCCGTTATCGCAAGCCGACGAGACAGGGAAGCGAGCCGGGAGGCCCGCTCGGGTTCAGGCGGCGATCGCGTCCAGGATGTCGCCCGGAGTGGCGTTCATGCGGCCCCGGGCCGAGCGCATCACGAAGGCGATGAGGGTCGTATCGGCCCGCTCGGCCTCGCGCACCACGTCGAAGGCGATGGCTTCCGCGACGGGGCTCGGGCCGGTTCCGGCCGAGAGCGAGGCGACGAGCCAGGTCGCCGTCTCGTGGTCGACATAGCCGGTGGGGCGCGAGGTCCACACCACGTAGTCGACGACCGTCTGGCTCGCGAACGCGCTCCAGCTGCAATGCTTGTAGGGAATGGCGCGGTCGAGCGCGATCAGGATGTCCGCCTCGTCGCGGCTCTCGAGACCGTCAGGCAGGATGTCGCGCTGCAGACGCCGCACGTCTTCCACCGTGATCTCGCGCTTGGCCAGCACGGTCTTGACGAAGTGTTCGAGTGACGACTTGACCATGTTCGATGCTCCCCGGAGCCATTTGCTGGCTCTCATGTCCCGCTACGCCATCAACACTTAGGCAAGCTGTCCGGACGGGAGGTTAATCCGTAGATATCAACGGATTTTCAGGTTAAGCGGAGCGGAAATCTGTTGGTTGCAGGAACGTTGCTTGGTTACGGCGGATTTTACGGATTGGGCGGACTTCCTTTACCTTGCAGGGCCGGCTCGGCTCGGGCCGGCCGTCCCGCAAGGGAGACCCGCGCCTCTACGCTGCCGCCGGCGCGAGCGTGATGAGGCGGCCGCCCTCCGTGACCTGGGCTCCCGCCTCCGCGGTGACCTCGGCGATCTCGCCGTCGCGCGGCGCGAGGAGGGCATGCTCCATCTTCATCGCCTCGACGATCGCGAGCCGCTGGCCACGCACGACCTGGTCTCCGACCGCCACGAAGACGGCGATCAGCTTGCCGTGCATCGGCGCCTTGACGCTGTCGCCGGCGTCGAGATGGTCGAGATCGACCGCGAAGGGATCGACCATCGCGACCCGGGTCTGCCGGCCGCCCCGGACCAGGACCATGCCGTCGGGCGTCGGAACGATCTGGGCGCCGTCCGCCCCGAAGGTGCCGAAATGGCTGTCCTCGTCCCAGCTGAAGTCGGGTCGGCCGGCATAGCCGAGCGACGGGATCTCTACCTCGGCCTCCGTGCCGCGCCAGCGCAGCGCGACGGGGACGACCTCGCCGTCGACCTGGACGAGATGGCGGGTGCGGCGCTCGCCCATGAGCTGGAAGGCGTCCTGGTTCCGCCACGGATCGCCGCGCCAGGCCGACCCGCCCTGGGCCGCTGCCTGGATCGGGCTCGGATTGCGGGCGCGCTCGTCCGCGTCGAGGAGCTTCAGCAGGCCAGCCGCGACGACCTCGCCGTCCGGGCCCTCGGTCGCGCCGGTCAGCGCGTCGAGATTGCGGTCGATGGATCCCGTGTCGAAGCCGCCCGTCCGGAATTCCGGCATGTCGCAGAGCGCGCGGAGAAAGCCGGCATTGGTCCGGGGTCCCGCGACGACCGTCCGGGCGAGCGCCGCCGAGAGCCGGTCGAGCGCGGTGTCGCGGTCCGGCCCATGCGCGATCACCTTCGCGATCATCGGATCGTAGAAGGGCGTGACCTCGTCGCCGGCGACGACGCCGGTATCGATGCGGATGCCCTCCCCTTCCGGGAAGCGGAGCGCCCAGAGCTTGCCCGTCGAGGGCAGGAAGCCCTTGGCCGGATCCTCGGCATAGAGCCGCGCCTCGACGGAATGGCCGTCGATGCGGAGGTCTTCCTGGCGGACGGCGAGCGGCTCGCCCGCGGCGACCCGGAACTGCCATTCGACGAGGTCGAGCCCGGTGATCGCCTCCGTGACCGGATGCTCGACCTGCAGCCGGGTGTTCATCTCCATGAAGTAGAAGCGGTCGGGCCTCAGCCCCTCGCGGGCATCGGCGATGAACTCGACCGTGCCGGCCCCGACATAGCCGACCGACTTCGCGGCCTCGACGGCGGCCCGGCCCATGATCTCGCGCATCTCGGGCGAAAGCCCAGGCGCCGGCGCCTCCTCGATCACCTTCTGGTGGCGGCGCTGGAGCGAGCAGTCGCGCTCGAACAGGTGAACGGCGTGACCGTGGCTGTCGGCGAAGACCTGCACCTCGACGTGGCGGGGCGACAGCACGTATTTCTCGACGAGGACGCGGGGGTCGCCGAAGGCGGAGGCCGCCTCGCGTTGCGCGCTCTCGAGCGCCGACTCGAACTCGGCCTGCTTGTCGACGCGCCGCATGCCCTTGCCGCCGCCGCCCGCGACGGCCTTGATCAGCACCGGATAGCCGATCTCATAGGCCTTCTGCCGGAGGAATTCGGGCTCCTGGCGGCTGCCGTGATAGCCGGGCACGACCGGGACCCCCGCCCCGATCGCGAGCGCCTTTGCGGCGTCCTTGAGACCCATGGCCCGGATCGCCGAAGCGGGCGGGCCGACGAAGGCGATGCCCTCGGCCTCGCAGGCCTCCGCGAACTCGGCCCGCTCCGACAAGAAGCCGTAGCCCGGATGGATCGCGGCCGCGCCGGAGGCCCGCGCCGCCGCCATGATGCGGTCGATGGCGAGATAGCTGTCGCGGGCAGGCGCCGGCCCGATCAGGTGGGCCTCGTCCGCCTGCTGCACGAAGAGGGAGCGGGCATCGGCCTCGGAATAGACGGCGATCGTCCGGATGCCGAGACGACGCGCCGTGCGGATGATCCGGCAGGCGATCTCGCCGCGATTGGCGATGAGGACGGATGACAGCACGGCGACCCCGCTTCCCGCGACCGAGAGGCGGCCCTTATCCGGAAAGGGGCGCGGGAAGTCGAGCGGCTGCCGTCGGGCTCGGGACCCGGGAAGCGCGGCCGCCCTCCCCGCAGGGAGGAGGACTAAGCGCCAAGCTGATGGTCGGGCGAGCCTCGGACGATCACAGGTCCTGAAGGCCGCCGCTTCCGGTCGAGGCCGGCTTGCCGCCCACGTTGATCTTTACGTTGAAGACCTGCGTCTGCCCCTCCGGCGTGCGTGTCTCGTAGGAGATCTCGTCCGTCCCGCTGAAGTTTTTCTTCGGCATGTAGACCAGCTGCTGCACCGGCGTGTCCTTGTTCGGGCAACGGAAGCTGGCCGGCGTCTTCAGCGTGCCGCTGCGGACGATGACCTCGCCATTCTTCGGCGCGGTGATGACCCGAATGCCGCCGAGTTCGCCGATCGAACAATCCTTCTTCAGCGCCGTCTCGACCGCGATCCGGGCCGGCTTGCCAGGCTGGATCGTCGCCGTCCGGGCCGTCTGCGCAGCCGCGCCCCCCATGCTCGCCGCGAGGCCGAGGGCTGCGACGGTCAAGGCAAAGGTGGTCTTCATGTTGGGCCCTCGGTCGATTGCGTCGCCGAGACATAAGCATGCCGTCGACAGGCCGCGAGAGGCAGGCCTGAAGAACGTCTGTCGAACCGACTGGTCCGCAGCGGTTCCGGACGTCGGCTCAGCCCCGCGCGCCGACCCAACGGACGATGTCGAGCAGCACGCCGGACAGCACCCGGTCGAGTGCCTGGGCGACGGTGCCGCCCGCCGAATCGGAGACCGGCGTCCGGGCGCTGAAGACGCGGGCGTTGACGATCTTGCCCGTCCTCGCGTCGAGCACCTTCGCCGAGATCTCGACCACGGCTTCGCCGCGCGCCGCATCCAACTGGAAGGCCCGGATGTCGGTGTTGAGCTGGTACTCGGCCGTCACGCCCTCGCCCGGTCGCGCCACGGCCCGGATGCGGGTCGCGTTCTCGAAGGTCTGGAGCAGCCTGGCCTGGATCAGGCGGGGCAGGCGGTCCGCCCATTGCGCGCCGCTGATGTAGGACACCGATCCCGCGGCGTCCCGGGCCAGAATGCGCTCCGCTTCGAGCGGCTGGATCGCAGACGGCTCCGCGACCACGAGCTGACCCGCGATCCCCCCTCCGCCGCGTACCGCCAGGCGCGGGGCGGTGAGGTCGAAGGCGGGGCTTGGTGCCGACGAGCAGGCGCCGAGCCCCCAGGTGGCGACGGCGAGGACCGCGAAGGTCAGGGCGCGTCGCCGCCGTCCTACCATCGGCAGGGACGACGACGGTGTCACGTTATGCATGGTGGGGCACGCGCTTTCCGGGATCAGCGGCCGGAGAATTCGGGAATGGAGGCGCGCCCCGAGCCAAAGATGACCGAGGACGGGTTCTGCTCGAGGTTGCGGGCGGCGCGGCCGACCGTGTTGACGGTGCGCCGCGCATCCGTCGAGAGCGCCTCGATCTGCTTCGATCCCACGCCCGAGAAGCGGGAGACGCCCTGCGCGATCACGGTCGCCTGACGGTCAAGATTCTCGCTCGCCTTGCGGAAGGCATCCATCGCGGTGCGGATGGACTCGAAGGTACTCTTGCCCTCCTGCCCGGCCGCCGAGCCGAGGAAGTTCTCCGCCGCCTTCATCACGCCGTCGATCTTGTCGGCGGCCGAGTTCAGCTTGGCGGTGAGCTGGTTGGCGTTCCGGACCGTGGACTGGACGTCCTCCGTCGAGGACGCGAGGCCGGCCGTGAAGCGCTGCGTGTTGTCGATCGTCTGGTTCAACTTTACCGGGTCGATCGCCGCGAAGGCGCGGTTCATGTCGCTCAGAGCCTGGTCGAGCTTCGGCGCGGATTCGTTCAGCCGCCCGGCGAGCGCGGAGGCATCGGCCAGGAAGGTCGAGATCTTGGGACGGCTCTCTTCCACGGTCTGGGTCACGCCCTCGATGTTGCGGAGGGTGTTGCGCACCCGGTCAGGCTCGACCGCCGACAGGATGGAGGTCGCGCTCTCGGTCAGCCCTTCGAGCTTCTCGGAGAGCGGGCCGATCCGGCTGGCCGCGCTCGCGACCGAACTCAGGAGATTGTCGAGGGCCGGCGCATTCTTGGCGAGGGCTTCCGTGAAGACGCTGACGTCGCCCACGGCCTTGGTGATGGTGCCGCGGTTTTCCCCGACGAGCGCGTTCACGTTGTCGAGGAGGGCATTGGCCCGATCCGCGGTGCTCCGGGCCGTCTCCAGGATGCTGGCGAGGCCGCCCTTTTCGGCCCGGATGGTCGGGAGATCCTCGCCATCCTTCTTCTCGAGAGGCTTCGCGTCGACACGCCCGCCGCTCAGCGCGATGACGGCCGCCCCGGACAGGATGGCGACGTCGAGCGAGGCCTTCGTGTCCACCTTCACCGGCGTGTCGGGCGTGATCTCGATCTTGGCGAGCGCCTGCTCCGGGTCGTCCTTGTTCAGGCCGACATCGGTCACGTCGCCGACCCGAATGCCGTTGAACAGGACTGGCGAGCCCTTGGAGAGCCCCGCGACCGATCCCGTGAAGATGATCCGGAAGGCGGTCCGCTTGGTCCCGCTTTCCGACCCGGCGAACCAGTAGACGAAGCCGAAAGCCGCAGCGATCACGGCGATCGTGAACAATCCGATGATGGCGTAATTGGCGCGAGTTTCCATTGTGTCCGTCTTATCCGCCGGCACTCATGGCCGAACGCGCCCGTTTCCCGTGGAAGTAGGCCCGCACCCAAGGGTCTTCGGACGCCAGCATCGTGTCCATCGGGCCGTGCGCGATGATGCGCCCGTCCCCCAAAGCCGCGATCCGGTCACATACCGTATAAAGGCTATCGAGGTCGTGAGTCACCATGAAAACCGTGAGGCCCAGCGTACGCTGCAACGTGGCGATGAGTTCGTCGAACTCGCCGGCCCCGATCGGATCCAGGCCGGACGTCGGTTCGTCCAGGAAGAGGATCTCAGGATCGAGCGACAAGGCCCGGGCGAGCGAGGCCCGCTTGATCATGCCGCCCGACAATTCCGAGGGCAGCTTGTCCGCCGCCTCGGGCTTCAAGCCGACCATCTCGATCTTCAGCATCGCGAGTTCGTCGAGGAGCCGGGGCGACAATTCCAGGTATTCCCGCATCGGGACCTGGACGTTCTGCCGCACGGTCAAGGCCGAGAAGAGGGCGCCCTGCTGGAACAGGACGCCCCAGCGCCGCTCGATGGCCGAGCGGGAATTCTCCGTGATGTCGTCGACATTCTCGCCGAAGACCTCGATCGAGCCGCTCCGCTTCGGAACGAGGCCGAGGATCGCGCGGGTCAGGACGGACTTGCCCTGTCCCGAGGGACCGACGAAGCCCAGGATCTCGCCCCGATACACGTCGAGGTCGAGCTTCTTCATGATGAGCCGCTCGCCGAACCCGACCTCGAGGTCGCGCACCCGGATGACGACCTCGCGCTCGTCGTCCTGCTCGTGCGGGGCCTGCATGCGTTCGGCGGCTGCGGGGGCGCTCAAAATTTGATCGCTGCGAAGAAGATGGCGAAGAAGCCATCCAGCACGATGACCATGAAGATGGCCTTCACGACCGACGACGTGACGTGGCGGCCGAGGGATTCGGCGGAGCCCTCGACGGCGAGGCCCTCGATCGAGGCGATCACCCCGATCACGAGCGCCATGAAAGGCGCCTTGATGAGCCCGACCATGAAGGTCTTGACGTCGATCGTGGATTTCAGCCGCGCCAGGAACACGTCCGGGACGATGTCGCCGTAGATCCAGGAGACGAGCCCGGCGCCGATCAGCGCCGCCATGCTGCCCAGGAAGGCCAGGATGGGCAGCCCGATCACGAGGGCCAGGATCCGGGGCACGATCAGCACCTCGACCGGATCGAGGCCCATCACCCGGAGCGCGTCGATCTCCTCGCGCATCTTCATCGACCCGATTTCGGCCGTGAAGGCCGCGCCCGACCGGCCCGCGACCATGATCGAGGTGAGAAGCACGCCGAGTTCGCGCAGCACCAGGATGCCGACGAGATTGACCACGAAGGTCTGGGCGCCGAAGCGCTGGAGCTGGAACAGGCCCTGCTGGGCCACGATGCAGCCGACCAGGAAACAGATGAGGACGATGATCGGGACGCCCCGGAAGGCGATCTGTTCGAGCTGGTTGGTCAGCGCCGGAACGCGGAAGCGCTTCGGGTTCACGATCACGCGGATCAGCGCCGACACCAACTCGCCGAGGAAGCTGACGCCGCGGACGAAATCCTTGCCGGCGCCGGCGACCGCCCCGCCGATATCGGCCATCAGGTCCATGAAGCCGGGCGGCTTCGCCACCACCTCGGGCTGGAAGCCCCGGTAGGCGACCTCGTTCAACAGGATGTGGTGCTCGGACCGGGCATTGACGAAATCCGCCGCGAGGCCGTCGCCGCCGAATTCGTGACGCGTCCGGTCCAGCACCCAGGCGCCGAGCGTGTCGAGACGCTCGATCCCGGACAGGTCGATCAGGATGCGGTTGCAATCGACGGTGGCTTCGACGAGGCCGGCCATCTCGCGCTCGACCGCGCCGGCATGCTCGACCGTCCACCGGCCGTTCAGCCAGGCCCTCAGTTCGTCGCCGTGGCGCTCGAACTCGACCTTCGGATCACGGACATCCGGATCCCGCCGATCCCGACCCGCGCCCAGCTCCTTTGCACCCAAGCCGCTTCCGCCTTTCCGCCGCCAAGCAGCCAGCCAAGCAAGCCCCTTGGCACCCCTCGCCTCAGGTGATAGCGCGCCGAGGGCGGGCAAGTCGAGCGCGCTTCCTGGAGATCCGGATGACGCGCGAGCTCGCGGTGGCTGTCGAGCGGTTCCCGATCTTCGGCACGTTCACGATCGCCCGAGGCTCGCGCACCGAGGCCGTCGTCGTGACGGCGACCATCCGGGACGGTGCCGCGACGGGGCGCGGCGAATGCGTCCCGTACGCCCGTTACGGCGAGACGGTCGACGGTGTCGCAGCCGCGATCCGGGACGTCGCGGGTCGCGTCGCGGCCGGGATGTCCCGCAGCGAGTTGCAGGAGGCCATGCCGGCCGGCGCCGCCCGGAACGCGGTCGATTGTGCGCTCTGGGACCTCGAGGCGAAACTTACCGGTGTGCCGGCCCATGTCGCAGCCGGGATCGACCGGATCGGGCCGGCGACCACGGCCTATACGATCTCGCTCGGATCGCCCGCGGAGATGGCCGAGGGAGCAGCCAAGGCTGCCGGCCGGCCCATCCTCAAGATCAAGCTCGGTGGCCCGGACGGGGATGTCGAGCGGATCGCGGCCGTCCGGCGCGCCGCCCCCGACGCGACCCTGATCGCGGACGCGAACGAGGGCTGGACTGCTGCCAATCTCGAGACGCATCTCGCGGCCTGTGCGGCGGCCGGCTTCGCGCTCATCGAACAGCCGGTCCCGGCCGCCGAGGACGAGATCCTCGCCCGGATCCGGCACGACGTGCCGATCTGCGCCGACGAGAGCCTGCACGAGCGCGGCGACCTCGCCCGTCTGCGGGGCCGCTACGACGCGATCAACATCAAGCTCGACAAGGCCGGCGGACTGACCGAGGCGCTCGCCCTCGCCTCCCAGGCGCAAGCTCTCGGCTTCACCATCATGGTCGGTTGCATGCTGGGCACGTCGCTCGCGATGGCGCCGGCCTTTCTCCTCACGCCCTCCGCCCGCTTCGTCGACCTCGACGGGCCGCTCCTCCTCGCCGCCGACCGCGAGCCGGGCCTCTCCTTCGAGGGAAGCCTCGTTCGCCCGCCCTCCCCCGCCCTGTGGGGGTAGAAGGTAGAAGCAGGCTGATATAGCCGCGCATACGGACCCGAAAGGATTGCTGGCCGACATTGAGGCTCCGAAGCGCCTGATCCGCCATGCCCGACACCGACGCTCCCATGCTGCCGGAGCAAGCCCATTGCGAGATCGAGGCCGCGCTCGGCGCGACGGCGCGGGGCCGGCGCTTCCTCGCCGACTTCGCCCGGCGCAGCCGGACCGCCGACACCAGGCTCCTGCTCGATGCGATCGCGGCTCTGGCGCGAAGGGTGACCGAGACCGCGCCGCAGCATGACACCGCCCTGCTCCGGGCCGAAGTCGGGGCCCTGCTGGACGAGCTCCGGGCCGCGCGGGTCGCGATCATGGACAAGGCGGCCGACCCCGACCGGCCCGGCGCCGCTGGGGCCGATCTCGACGACCTCATGCGCCACGCCGATCGGGCCGCTGCCGACATCCAGGATGCGACCGAGCAGATCCAGGAGACGGCCTGGACGATGCGCGAGGGCGGCTTCGATTCGGCCCTATGCGACCTGCTCGATCACCGGGCGACGGAGATCTACGCCGCCTGCGCCCGCCACGAGGTTGCGGCCCGCGGGCTCGGCGCGCTCGTCCAGGTTTTCGCTGGGCTCGAACAACGGCTCGACCTCCTGACGAGAACGGGTCTCGCAGCCTCGCGGCCGCCCCTCGACCCGCCTCCGACACTCGCCAACAGGGACGTCGAATTCGTCCTCCGTGACGAACCGGCCGGCGCGGCAGGACAGGGCCCGGCCGTTCCCAGGAGCGGATCCGAACCGGACGGACCGCAAGGAGACAACCCAACCGCACGCGACCTTGCTCTCGAGGAACTCGCGCGGTTCGACGCCCTCGACATCCGCGACAAGCTGCGCCTTTTCACCTGAGGAGCGGGCTCGGCTGCCCTCCTGCCGCGGACGGCGCCGTGCGTTGGCCTCGCCCTCAGCCTCGTGTAGAGCACGGACGGCGTCGGCCGGGTCCCGGCCGGAGCGCGCGCAAGGGTGGTTCGGACATGGCGCGGCGCTTCGCGACGGTCGCCTTCGTGGCGAGCCCAAGTCTCGAGGCCGAGATGGCCGAGGCGGCGCTGAAGGCGCAATACCCGCATGTCGAGCCGGAACACGCCGATGTCGTCGTGGCCCTTGGCGGCGACGGGCTGATGCTCCGGACCCTGCACCGCTTCATGGGGAGCGGCCGTCCGATCTACGGCATGAACAAGGGAACCGTCGGGTTCCTGATGAACGAGTTCAGGACCGAGGGCCTGATCGAGCGCCTGGAGGCGGCCCAGCGCAGCGTCGCCCATCCGCTCCTGATGACCGTGATCGACACCGAGGGCGCGGAACACACGGCCTATGCGATCAACGAGGTCCATATGCTGCGCCAGTCGCACCAGACGGCGAAGCTGCGGGTCGAGGTGGACGGCCATGTGCGACTCGCCGAACTGATCTCGGACGGGATCCTGATCGCGACCCCGGCCGGGTCCACGGCCTACAACCTCTCGGTCGACGGCCCGATCCTGCCGCTGAACGCGCCGCTCCTCGCGCTCACGCCGATCTCGGCCTTCCGGCCGCGGCGCTGGCGCGGCGCGCTCCTGCCCGACCGCGCCCTGATCAGCGTGACGGTGATCGAGGCCGAGCACCGGCCCGTCAGCGCCGTCGCCGACCATACCGAGTTCCGCGACGTATGCCGGGTCAGCGCCTCCATGGATCACGGCATCGATCTCGTGATGCTGCATGACCCGGGTCACAGCCTCGACGAGCGCATCCTGCGCGAACAATTCGGCTATTGACGGCTCAGGCCGCCCAGCGGCCGTGCGGCACCAGCATTTCGGGCGCGTGCTCCATGACGAGCGCGAGCGCCGCCTGGTCGGCGAGCCCGTAGGCCTCCCGCCGGGCTTCGTCGCGCGCCGCCTCGACCTCGAACCGGCGCAGCAGCGCCACGAGCCTTCCGGCATCTTCGGGCGGGAGGGCCTCGCAGGCCGCGAGCGCACGCTCGACCATCCAGCCGGAAAGGCGCGCCGGGCCGTCCGGGTCGCCAACCTCCCGGCGCGCGCAGAGCGCCGCCTCGAAGGCAGGGCGCAGATTCTCGGGTAGCCCCGACCGGCCGTAGAGCGCCCGGAATGCATATCCGCGCGCATCCTGCAGGATCGCGGCGACGCGAGCGCTGGCGAGACCGGACAGCTCCGCGAAGGCCGCGGCCGCGAAGGGCGTGGCCCGGGAGAGGATCGCCCGGAGGATCAGGGCGGGCGTGAGCTGCGCGCTGCGCCGGAGATGGCGGACGAGCCGTTCCGCGTCCTCGCATTCGGCACTCACGGAGAGCGCGACCGTGGTGCGCTCGCGCGCGTCCCGGGTGATCCGTCCCGACCGTTCCGCGCTCAGCCAGCCGCACCCGGTCACGAAGCCGCCGAGCGATTCGGCGAGCGCGGCCACGATCGCCTGCGTGATCTCGACCGGCAGGTCGGGGCGGACCAGGAGCGCTTCTCGGAGCAGACCCGAGCCGCCATGACGTTCGATCATCCGGGCGAGGCTCGCGCCCGTGATCTCCGCGCCCTCGTTCCGGGCGAGGCGGAGGAGCGCATCCGGCGTGCCTATCTCGGCCAAGGCGGCCGAGACGGAGGTGGAGAGCCAGGGTCGGGTCGCGATCGCGCATTGGAGGCGCTCGGCGCCGAGCGCGGCGCGGTCGACGAGGTCGGCATCCGACAGGACGGGGGAACGGGCGAGCACGATCTCGGCAATGTCGTCCTGGTCGTCGGCGAGCGCGACCACGATCGGCCGCGGCGCCTCCGGCGAGGACGCGAGGACCACGGCCATCGCGCGGCGGACCAGCGCCGACGGGTCGTCCAGCATCGCGGTCAGCGCCATGCGGGCCTCCCAGCGGTTGTCTGGAGTCAGGTCGGAATGGAGGAAGGCCTGTGCGAGCGCGGTGACCGCCTCGACACGATCTCCGGGCGGGGCGTCGCGCGCCCAGAGGAGGAACCGGCTGACGATCATGAACGCGACCCTTGGCTGGCGACGAGGCGCTCCGGGGAGGCATGGGCGGGCCGGGCGGCCGCAATCCCGGCCGGCGATGCCGAAGCCGGACGAACGGGAGGAAGCGGCAGGTCGAACCGGATCGGCCTGCTCGCGGCGACGCTCGCCGTCGGCACGGCTTCGAGCGCGGCCACCGAGGCATCGGGCACGGGCGTGGAGGGTGCGACCTCCGGCGATGCCGAATCCCCGGCCGAGGCGCTGCGGGGGAAGAAGCTGACGGCGGCGGCCTGGCTCCTCCCATCGTTGTTCGTGCGCCAGATCTTCGCGACCGCGTCGGAGAGCGGTCCTGTCCGAGCGCCGGTCTGGAACAATCCGCGAAGGCCGGGAGGACCTGCGGGCGGAGCGGGCTGGACCGGGGTCGTCGCGGCTGCGAGCTCGGTCGAGGCCGTGCCGGCCTGCGCGGAGGTGATCGCCTGATACACCTCTCCCGCCCCTCTCGGACGGCCGCCACGGTCGAAGAAGATCCCGCGATTGGCGCGCGCGGCGTCCGGGAAGTCGAGCGCGGCGACGCGGGACGGGTCGGCCCGCGTGGTCGCGATCAGCTCCGCCGCGCCTCGGGCGCCGAGCACATGCGCCATGTAGAGTTCGCCGGGGGACGGCGCGCGGCCGGTCGCGGCAACGAGCGCGTCACGGTTCTGCCGCGTGAGCGTCCCGGCCATCACGGAGGCGAGTTGCGGGTCCTTGCGGAGGTCGAGCAACGCCTGCCGGGTCGCCGGGTCGGCGACGGTCAGGGTGCCGTCGCCCCGCGCTGTGACGGCCTTCGCCTGTTCGGCCAGGCCGAGACGGTCGCCGTCGCTCTTCACGAGGCCGAGCCAGGTCTGCTCGATGAACTGGAACAGCCCGGTAGCCGAGGAGGTCGGGGCCTTGGCGGCGGGATCGAGCGCGGATTCGCGCCGTGCGGTCTTCAGGAGGTAATCGAAATCGGTCCCGGTCGCCGCCGCGCCCTGCCGGATCGCGTCCACCACCGGGAGATCAGCAGATCGACCAGTGGCCGCTGGAGCCGTCGAGGTCGGCGTCGTGAACAGGAACATGCAGGAACGCCGGCGCTGGTGCGAGCGTCACCGTGGCGAAACATGGTAAATGAAGGCTGAAGCCGGGCTCGCCGGCAGGGAGGCAGCATGTCGGGAGTGTCGGGTGAGCGCCATGAGCGCGGCGGGCTCTATTTCGAGCAATTCGAGGTCGGCCACCTCTTCCGGCACGGGCTGACCCGGACCGTCACCCAGATGGACAACATGCTCTTCTCGAACATGACCCTGAACCCGCAACCCCTTCACATCGATGCGCATTTCTGCGCGACCGAGACGGAATGGGGGAAGCCGATCGTGAATTCCATGTTCACGATCGGGCTCGTGGTCGGCATCTCGGTGAACGACACCACGGTCGGCACCACCATCGGCAATCTCGGCATGACGGACGTGCGCTTCCCGGCGCCCGTCTTCGAGGGAGACACGATCCGGGTCACGACCGAGGTTCTGTCGGCCCGGTCGTCCAAGTCGCGTCCGGATGCCGGGATCGTCGAGTTCCACCATCGCGGGTACAAGCAGGACGGCACGCTGGTCGCGGAATGCCGGCGGCAGGCCTTCATGCGCAAACGCCCGCCCGCCGCCCCGAACTGATGACGGCCGACGCCGCCCGCGAATTACGCATCTATCTCGAGGTGGATGCCGGCGGATGGGACCCGGCGCTCGAGGCGAGGCCGGACGTCGTCGTCCTCGACATGTCGCGCGGAGGCGACGAGGTGGCCGCGGATTTCGGCGGGCTCGGGTCCCGCGTGGGGCCACCGCTCGTCTTTGCCGCGATCCCGGCGCTCGCATCGGGCCGGGCCGACGCGGCCCTCGACCGGCTGATGCCGCTCGCGCCGGACGGGATCGTCCTTCGCGGCTGCGTAGGGTCGCGGGATGTGGAGCATCTGTCGGCGAAGCTCGCCGTTCGCGAGGCCGAATGGGACCGCCCCGACGGCTCGATCTGGATCCTCGCCATGGCGGCGGATTCCGCCGCCGGCGTGCTCGCCCTGCCGACCTTTGCCGGCCGACGACACCCGCGGCTTGCAGGACTCGGTAGCGACCCCAATCGTCTGCGGGCCGAGATCCGCTGTCGCGACGATGCCCCGGCGCTGCGGGCCGCCTCCGCCACCTTGGTGCTGGCGGCGGCGGCGATCGGGACCGCGGCGGTCGCCCTCCCGGGGCGGACGGCCGACGAGCCCTGGCTCAGATTCGACGGCCTCCGGGCGCAGGGCTACCGGGCCGTCCTCCTGCGGGAGGCCGGCGAGGTCGAGGTGGCCCGCGAGGTGTTCGGGCCGGAGTGATCAGGCTTTCGTCGGACGGTTCATCGAGAATTTCGTCTCGGGCGTCGCCACGAAATAATCGTGATAGCCGCCCCGCATGATCGGCCGCATCGCGGCCGTGTCGACCAATCCGTCGACGATGAAGCGGTCCTCGATATGGACGCCGACCACCTGGCCGAGGACCATGAACTGGTCCATGAGCCGGCCGTCGACCGTGCTCATCTGGATCGTCTGGAGCCACTTGCATTCGAGGGCGGCCGAGGCCGCCGCCACGCGCGGGGTCGCGACGATCCGGGACGGCGAAAGATCGAGCCCGGCATAAGCCGCCTCGCTCTCCCCCCGGGGGAGCGGCGCCGAGGTGTGGTTCATCGCCTCGCGCAGATCCCAGGTCGCGAGATTGCAGACGAATTCCTTGGTCTCGTCGATGAAGGCGACGGCGTCCTTGTAGCCGTTCGACGAGAAGGCGACGACGAAGGGGTTCTCGCCCATCGCGTTGAAGAAGGAATAGGGCGAGAGGTTCAGCTCGCCCCGGGCGCTCAACGCGGTGATCCAGCCGATCGGCCGGGGGCCGATCAGGGCCTTGAGCGGATTGAACGGGAGGCCGTGGTCGTTGGCGGTCGCGTCGAAGAACATCGGATCCTCAAAGATGGGTGACGATGTCGGCGAGAACCGGCCGCGCCCGGTCGGCCGGGCGCTCCGTCGGTCGGCCGATATGGATGAAGCCGGCCATCGTCTCGGCGGGCTCGAGGCCCAGTCTGTCGAGGATGCGGCGGTCGAAGCAGATCCACTCGCTGAGCCAGGCCGTGCCGTAGCCCATCGCATTCGCGGCGACGACGAGGTTCATGCAGACCGCGCCGGCGGACATGACCTGCTCCCATTCCGGGATCTTCGGGTGCGGGCGGGCCCGGGACACGACCGCGACCACGAGCGGCGCGCGGGCGAGCCGGTTGCGTTCCGTGGCGAGGCGTTCGGGCGTGGCATTCGGCTCGTCGGCCGACACGGCCGCCGCGATCACCTCGCCCACCCGGTGGCGCGCCTCGCCCGCGATCACCAGGAAACGCCAGGGCACGAGCCGCCCGTGATCGGGGACGCGCGCCGCGATCGTCAGGAGATCCTCGAGTTCGGCCGGGCCAGGACCGGGCCCTTCGAGGTTGTGTGGTGCGACCGACCGGCGCGATCGCAGAAGTTCGAGCAAATTGTTCATCTTGCCTTCAGACGCTATGGCTGAAAAAGAGGAACGCCCGGCAGGCCATCGCATGCCAGCGCGATCCTTCTCGTGACCTCCCGTCATCGTTGGCCTGTTTTGGACGGCCTCGGAGCCTGAACATGGTAAGGGCGCGCCTCGGTGGCGGTCGAGCGAGGGCGAGCGGGTTTGACGTTTCGGGGGCGTGCCAGGCCGTGTCGGTGATGCCAAGTGGCGTGGCCTGTAATGCATCCGGCCTGCGGGTGTCGAGGACGACAGCGCAGCCGGGCGAGGTCTGACAGGTCATGCGCGTAGAGTTTGCCGGAGCTTACGGCGGGGGAACCATCCCGGCCGACCTCGCCTCGTCCCGACCGGACCGGGCTGCGGCTCATGGCGCCTGGGCGGCCAGGGAAGCCTGGGTCGCCTCGCTTGCCGTGATGGGGTTCTGGCTCGCCGCCGCGCTCGTCTGGCCACTGACCGGCAGCGTCGTGCCGTGGGATTCCAAGAACCATTTCTATCCCATGCTGCGCTTCCTCTCGGAATCGCTGGCCAGCGGGGAATGGCCGCTCTGGAACCCATATCATTTCAGCGGCCACCCGTCCGTGGCCGACCCGCAATCCCTCCTCTTCACACCGACGATGCTGCTTTTCGGCTGGCTCGTACCGAAGCCGTCGATGACGCTGTTCGACCTCGCGATCTTCGCCCACCTCCTCCCGGGCGCGCTCGCCATGCTGCTGATCTTCCGGAGCCGCGGCTGGCGTCCCGAAGGCGGCGTCGTCGCCGCGATGATCTTCGTCCTCGGCGGCTCCGCCTCGGCCCGGCTCCAGCATACCGGCATCATCTTCGGCTACGGTCTCTACCCGCTGGCCTTCTACCTTCTCGAGCAATCGCTCCGGCGACGCTCCTACGGCCTCGGCGCGATCTTCGCCGTGGTCGCGAGCCTAATGGTCGTCGGCCGCGACCAGGTCGCCTTCCTGTCCGGATTGTCGCTCGTCGCGCTCCTCGGCTATCACGCGTCGCAGTCCGGCCGCTGGGTTTCCTACCTGCGCGAGCGGCTCGGACCTCTCGCGCTCATGGCGCTGATCGGCGCGGCCCTGCTCGCTCTGCCGGTCCTGCTCACGGCCCAGTTCCTGACCACCTCGACGCGGCCTTCCTTCGGTTTCGGCGTCGCCGCGATGGGCTCGCTGCCGCCGGAGAGCCTCGCCACCATCCTGTTCGCGAACGTGTTCGGCTCGCTCCGGTGGACCTACGATTACTGGGGTCCGGACTGGCATTCGCTGTCGGAGGGGACCTGGACCGACCGGGCCACGAACTACCTGTTCGTCGGCACCATCCCGGCCGTGCTGATCCTGTGGCACGGGCTGGCCGGCGGGCGCCTCCTCGCGCGCGAGTTCCGCTTCTTCTTCTGGCTCGGCCTCGTCACGCTCGTCTACGCGCTCGGCCGCTACACGCCCGCCTTTTCCTTCATCTTCGACAGCCTGCCGGGTGTCGCCCTCTATCGGCGCCCGGCCGACGCGACCTTCCTGATCAACATCGTCCTCGCCTTCTCGGGCGGCTACCTCATCCACCGCTTCGTCCAGGATGGCGCGCCGCGCTTCTCCGCCTCACGGCGCTCGCTCCGGGCCGCAATCCTCGTCGTGCTCACCGTCGCGCTCGTCGTCGGCGCGATCGTGAGCGCCCTCCTCTTCGCCGTCAGGGGCCAGCATCTGGCCACGGCCGCCGGCGAGATCGCCGTCGCGATGCTGGCAGCCGGCGCCTTCGCCTGGCTCCTCGTCCGGACCGACGGCACCGCGCGCCGCCGGGCGATCGCCGCCGCCTGCATCGTGGCCGCCACTGGCGGCGAGCTGATCTGGCGAAACGCAGCTTCCGCGCTCAATGCCGAGCCGATCGACCGCTACGTTGCCTTCCGGACGCTTCCGCCCGACCAGGCGCAGGGCCTGCAGGTGCTCCGGACCGAACTCGCCAAGCGCCACGCCGCGGGCGAGCGTCCGAGGGTCGAGATCTTGGGGCTGACCGGCGGCTGGCAGAACGCCTCCATGGTCCTCCAGATCGAGGATACGATCGGCTACAACCCGCTCCGGCTCGCGGATTACGAACGCGCCATCGGCCCGGGCGAGAATGCGGTCGATCCCAACCTGCGCATGTTCCCGGGCACCTTCCGGGGCTATCGCTGCCGGCTTGCTGGTCTTCTCGGCCTCGAATACCTGGTTCTGGACAGGCCGGTCGAGAAGCTGCCGAAGCACTTTCCGCGCATCACCGCCGCGACGCTCCTCTACGGCGCGGGCTCGATGTGGGTCTATCGCCTGAGTCCGGGCGCGCCGCGGGCCTATCTCGCCACCCGGCTCGTCGCGGTGGATTCCGAGACCGTCCTCACGCAGGAGGAACTGCCGGAATTCGACCGCACCACCACGGCGCTGGTGGAACAGGAGCAGGTCGACGGATTGCAGGCGGATTACGGCCTCCGAGACGATTCGCCGGACGTCGCTCCCGTGGGCGGCAGCGTCACCATCCGGGACTATCGCCGCAATGCGGTCTCACTCGAGGTCGATAGCGACCGGAACGCCGTCGTGGTCCTGCACGACATCTATTATCCTGGCTGGGAAGCGACCGTTGACGGCAAGCCGGCCCGAATCCTTCGGACCAACCTCCTCTTCAGAGGTGTCGAGGTCGGGCCTGGCCGCCACGTCGTCGAGCTGCGGTTCCGCCCGCTCTCGGCCCGCAACCTCCTGGCTGCGGCGACCGGCATCGTGGGCGGACATGGCGCCGACGCGTCGGAACGGACCGAGCCTTGAGGCCGTGAAAGCCGTGGCCGTGGCCATCTCGGCGGCCGCGCTTTTCGCGTTGCATTCGGTGGCCTTGGCCCAGCCGATGCCGCCGCCCGCCTTTCGCGGATCGGGCCCTCCGCCAGGCAGCGCGCCGATCCTGCCCGCCCTTCCCACCGTGCCGGCCCCGACCATTCCGGGCGAGAGGTCGACGGGGCCCGAGACGCTGTCGCTCAGCGCCACCTTCACGAGCGGCGATTCGCGTCCGATCCGGTCCGGGCTGATCTGGCGCATCTACGAGGACAAGGGCGCCGGGGCGACGCCGCAACTCGTCTCGAAACACACCGTCCCGACCCCGACGGCCACGCTGCCGGCCGGCATCTACCTGGTCCACGCCGCCTACGGGCTCGCGAGCGCGACGAAGCGGATCACGATCTCGGGCGGACCGGTCCAGGAGCGGCTCGTGATCGGAGGCGGCGGCCTCCGCATCTCGGGTGCGATCGGCGAGGTGCCGATCCCGCCCGAGCGGATCAGCCTGTCCATCTTCCAGCCCCTGCCGAACGACAGCGAAGGCCGGCTCATCGCCTCGAATGTGAAGGCGGGCGACCTCGTCCGGCTGCCGGAGGGCAGCTACCACGTGGTCTCGACCTACGGGGAGTCGAACGCGATCATGCGGGCCGACCTCAAGGTCGATAGTGGCCGCATCACGGACGCGACCCTCAACCACAGAGCCGCGACCGTGACCCTGAAACTCGTCGCCCAAGAGGCCGGCGAGGCCTTTGCCGGGACGGCCTTCAGCATCCTGACACCCGGCGGCGACGTCATTCGGGAGGCGATCGGGGCTTTTCCGCGCGTGACGCTGGCCGAGGGCGAATACACGCTCATCGCCCGCCACGACGGCAAGGTCTATACGCGCGAGTTCAAGGTTGAGAGCGGCCTCGACCGCGACGTCGAGGTCCTGGTCACGCCCGGCTGAGATGGCGCGGCGGCCGCTCGTTCGTGCCGCGCCACCGGCCGTAGCGCCAGGGCCGGTACCAGGCCGCCTCCCCGGGCAGCTCTTCGCAGACGAAATCGAGCCCTTCCGTACCGCCGGGTCCGCAGCGGCAGAATCTCGCTGTGGCCATCCAGGCGCCAGGCCAGAGGCCGTGACGCCCGATCGCCTCGGAGGCATAGTCCGAACAGCTCGGTAGATGGCGGCAGGTTCGGCCGACGAGGCCCGACAGCGTCAGCTGGTAGCCCCGGATCAGGAGCCGGGCGGCCTGCCTGCCGGGCGCAAAGCTCACGCCGAGGCGGCCTCGGGCTCCACTGCGTCGGTCCGCTCGCGGGCGGCCTTGTCGAGCGCCTCGACCACGGCGTCGAAGGTCAGGAGCGTCGAGGCGTGGCGGGCCTTGTAGTCGCGGACGGGTTCCAGCACGGCGAGGTCTGCCCAGCGCCCGTCGGGCGGCGCGCCGCTCTCCTTCAGCATGCGGCGCATCTCGTCCCGAACCTGCCGGAGTTCCTCCGCGGTCGCACCGACGACATTCCGGGCCATGATCGACGACGAGGCCTGGCCGAGGGCACAGGCCTTCACCTCATGCGCGAAATCCGTAACCCGCTCGCCGTCAGTCGCGACATCCACTGTGACGGTCGATCCGCAGAGGCGCGAATGCGCCGTGGCGGTGGCGTCCGGCTGCCGCAACCGCCCGAGCCGCGGGATGTCGGCTGCGAGTTCCAGGATGCGTCGGTTGTAGATGTCGTCCAGCATGGAGGCGGCCATTTGCGGATCAGCGTCTTCCCACCCGATATAGGAAGCTCGGCGCCTCCGCGCGAGTCAGCGCGAGGGTGCCGCAGGGGATGCTTCATGGACGGGATCGTGTCGAAGGCGGAGCTGGAAGAGGGGACGGATTTGCGGCCCCGTTTCGGTCCGGACGGGCTCGTCACCTGCGTGGCGACCGAGGCCGGGACCGGCGAACTCCTGATGGTTGCCCACATGAACCGCGATTCCCTGGCCCGGACGATCGAGACCGGCGAGGCCTGGTACTGGTCGCGCTCGCGCGGCGCCCTCTGGCACAAGGGCGCGACGAGCGGCCAGGTCCAGCGCGTCCGCGAGATGCGGATCGATTGCGACCAGGATTCGGTCTGGATCAAGGTCACGGTCGGGGGCGACGGGGGCTGCTGCCACACCGGTCGCCGGAGCTGCTTCTACCGCGTCGTGGAACCAGGCACCGACGACAAGCCGGCCCGACTCACCTTCGCCGACGCTTGAAGCCTGAACAGCTACGTTCCGAGTTCAACGCAGGATGATCCTCAGGGCGGCCAAGCTTCCCATCGGCATTTCGGGCATCCATACGGCGCCTAACGGAACCGACAGCTCGATCAACGCACCATTCACGCCGCCTTCACGGTCTGGAAGGCATGGTGGCTGCGTTGGACGGGACGGAGGACCCGGGATGCTCCTCGACGGCTTCGCTCGCCTTGCCTTCGGACACGCCACGGATCCGCGCGTGGCGCCGCCGAAGGCGACCCATGCGGATTCGCGCCGCCTCCGGCTCGGGCTTGTCCTCGGCGGAGGGGCGGCACGCGGCTGGGCGCATATCGGCGTCCTGCACGTGCTGGAAGAGGCAGGGCTTCGGCCGGACGTGATCGCCGGCTCCTCCATCGGGGCCGTGGTCGGCGGATGCTACGCGGCCGGAAAGCTCGCCGCGCTCGAGGCCTTCGCCCGCACGCTGACCAAGCGCAGGATCATGGGCCTTCTCGACTTCCACATCGCCGGGTCGGGCCTGATCGGCGGCGACCGGCTACGAAAACTCCTCGACATGGATCTCGGTGACCAGCGGATCGAGGATCTCGGGATCCGCTTCGCGAGCGTCGCGACCGAACTGACCACGGGCCACGAGATCTGGCTCACGCGCGGAGCATTGGTCGAGGCGCTCGCGGCCTCCTACGCCCTCCCGGGCATCTTCGATCCCGTGCGGGTCGGCGGGCGCTGGCTGATGGACGGCGCGCTCGTCAATCCGGTGCCCGTCACGGTCGCCCGGGCGCTCGGCGCCGACCTCGTCGTCTGCGTGAACCTGAACGCCGAAATCCGGCTCCGCGGCACCGTGATCCAGACGCCGGCGCCCGACGAGGTCGTCGAAGCCGTGAGCGAGGAGCAGGGCACCCGGCGCTTCTTCGGCGGCGCCACGAAGCGGCGGAGCGGGGCACCCGGGATCGCCGCCGTGATGATCGACGCCTTCAACATCACCCAGGACCGCATCTCGCGATCGCGCCTCGCGGGCGATCCGCCCGACGTGATGGTCGCGCCGAAGCTGCAGCAGATCGGGCTCTTCGAATTCCATCGCGCGGCCGAATGCATCGAGCGGGGGGCCGAGGCGGCCCGCCGCGTCCTGCCCGACATCCGGGAGGTTCTGGGTGCTGCCTCCGCGGCCCGAAATCCCGATGCTCAGGCGGTCGCGATGTAGTCCCGGAGCGCCTTGTGCTCGGCCTCCATCTCGGCCAGCCGGTGCTTCACGAGATCCCCGATCGACACCATCCCGCCGAGACGCCCGCCCTCGACGACCGGGATATGGCGGAACTTGCCCTCCGTCATCACCGCCATCAGGGCCGGAACCGCGTCCGTCGCGGAACAGGTCGCAACCTCCGTGCTCATCCGGCGCGAGACGGGTTCGGCCAGCGCCTCCGCGCCGCTCTCGGCCAGGGCTTTCACCACGTCGCGTTCCGACAGAATGCCCCGAACCGTCCGGTCGCCATCCACCACCACGACGGCGCCGATCCGATGCCGGCTCAGCATGTCCACGACGTCGGCCAGCGTCTTGTCGGGCGTGATCGTGACCGTGTCGCGACCCTTTTCCGCCAGAATGTGCTCGACGCTCATCGATATTCTCCCTGCCGCCGCTCGTCGCCCGGCGGTGTCGGCAACATTGTCGCGAATGCGGCCGCGCCGTTCAAGCGCCGAACCCCCGGGGCGGCTCGGCGGCCGGCCCGGGATCGATGAACGGGAACAGGAGGAGCCCGACGACGAGCCCCCCGATATGAGCCTGCCAGGCGATGCCGGCGCCCTCCGCAATCCCGAGCGGCACGGCGATCAGGCCGAAGAGCAGGTTTCCGGCGAACCACACCGCCAGGAAGGTGAGGACGCTTCGGTGGCGGAGAAAGCTCCAGTCCGGGCCGGCGCGCCGGGGCAGAAGATGCTGGAAGGCGGCCATCCCTGACTCCGGCCGCCGGGCGAAGATGAAGGTCGCGGCCGCCGCCATGAAGCCCGACACGGACGCTGACGCCCCGATCATCGGCTGCGCGCTCAGGGGATCGGCGATCCATTGCGCCGTTGCTCCGCCGATCGCGGTCGCGGCCGCCAGCACGAGCGAGCGGAGGCCGCCAACCCGTCGCACGACCGGCGTGCCGAAGGCCGCGAGCCAGACGCCGTTCAGCGCGACATGCGTCCAGGAGCCGTGCAGGACGGCATAGCTCAGCCACGTCCAGGGATAAGCCCGTCCCTCCGCGGTCACGAACTGGGCCCACGCCACGCGAAAGGCGGATTGCGGGTCGGCCGCGTCGCGCCCGACGGCGCCCACCACCTCCTCCGGGGTCGCCCAGCCGAACGCGGCCGACCACGACGCCGGGATGAAGGAGAGGTCGACCAGGAGGTTGAGGTCGGTGACGTCGTCGAGCCAGGAGCGGATGCCTTGGATCGCGAAGAGGAGGCCGATCGCCACGAGGAGCCCGGTCGGCATGTTGATCGCGCGTTCGCGCGGCGCGGCTCCGTCGATCGGTCTCATCCGGGTCACCTTGGGCAGCCGCCGCCGATCCGACAAGTCGGGCCGGAGGGCCTGGGGATTAACCTTGATAAGCCCGTGCGGGGATCGCCCCGGGCGCCCGGCGTGTAGCCTGCACCTCACCGACCGAGTCGCGATTCCCCGTCCCGAGACGGGGCTCGCATGATCCGAAACGACGGCGAAACGCAGACGCGCCGGGCGGCCGAGTACCGAAATGAAACATACGACCTCGCGCATGCTCTTCGCCTATTGGGACGCGCTCCGGGGCGACCGGGCGGCGCCGGACCGCGGCGACATCCAGCCCGGCGGTATGCGCCACGTCCTCGCCGACACCTTCATGCTGGCGCAGGAGGAGGGATCGGGACCCTCGTTCCGCCTCGCCGGCACGCGCCTGCGGGCGCTGTTCGGGCGCGACCTGAAGGGCGAGAGCTTCCGCGAACTCTGGTCTCCCGAGGGCCGCCCGGAAGCCGACCATGTGATCCGGCTCGTGATCGGCGACACGGTCGGGGTCGTGATCGGGCTCCTCGCCACGAACGAAAACGAGTCGGAGCTTCCGCTCGAAATGCTGCTGTTGCCGCTCCGCCACCGCGGGCGCACGCAGGCCCGCATGCTCGGCGCGCTGTCGCCGGCCTCCATCCCGGCCTGGGCGGGCCTGGTGCCGATCCGCTCGATCGAGACGCGCTCGCTCCGCATCGTCCAGCCGAATCTCGACCCTGAACCGGACGAGGCCGTCTTTCCGCGTCCGTCGGCCGGTCGCCGGTCGCTCTTCGTGGTTCACGACGGGGGACGCATCTAACTCGCAGTCTTCACGGGTCGGTTGCATCGTGCGTTAACCGTCTCGCTCTATGCCTATCCGTCTCGCGATAGGATCGAGCCACCCGGAATGACCGCACAGCAGGCGAGAGCCCCTCGACTCGCAGCGCGCCGGCTCGAACGGCGCCGCCACCAACGCGTGCAGGTCGCCCTGCTCGGCCGCTACATGCTGGCCGACCGTCAGGAATATCCGTGCCAGACGATCGACGTGTCACCCGGCGGGGCGCTGATGATCGCGCCTGTCCGGGGCAAGATCGGCGAGCGCGTGGTCGCCTATCTCGAACATATCGGCCGGGTGGAAGGCGAGATCACGCGCCACATTCCGCAGGGTTTCGCCTTCTCGATCTCGGCCGCGATCCGCAAGCGCGACAAGATCGCCTCTCAGCTCACCTGGCTCGCCAACCGCCAGGCGCTCGGCCTGCCCGAGGATCGCCGACACGAGCGCATCGTGCCCCGGTCCCCGATGACGATCATCAAGCTTGAATCGGGCCGGGAGCTCGAGGCCCGCATCATCGACGTCTCGCTGTCGGGTTCCGCCATCTCGCTCGAGGTGACGCGGCCACCCTTGGGTGCGGCCGTGACGGTCGGCAGCACGAACGCGAAAGTCGTGCGTCACTTCCAGGGCGGCATCGCGGTCGAGTTCCGGCTCGCGCTCTCCCCCGACCGGCTGGACGAAAACATCATCCTCTGACCGCGGGTCGAGGCGGCCGGGTCTCTGCCGCCTCGCGCGACCGTCGTTCCGGGCAGGGTGCGCGCGGCAAGAACTGCGGGCCCGTCGGCAACACGCACGCCCCTGCTCCACGGAGCTGTCCACTAGCCTACCGGCCGTAGGTTCCGGGCTCTCGATTCCGGCAACGCTCCGAGCGGCGGGATGCGCACGCATGTCCGCACCCTCGATGCGCGAATTTCCGACGCCTTTTCCGAACCTGTAAAATCCTCCGTGTTTCGCAAGATAGCAGTTCAGCTTACCTCGCATCAAGAAATTGCGCGAAGCCGGTTCGCTCAAATTGTCGGTAATCGCTTCAGCTCAAAAGGATGGCCGCAGATCATGTTCTGCCCCGGGACAGGGGGAAGAACATGTTCAAGACGACGAAGACGATCATCTGGTCCGGCTGGCTGGCGATCGGTATCTTTGCAGGACTGGCCCCGGCCAATAGCCAGAGTTTCGCGTCGTTGCCGTCCGTCGTCGTGGCGGCGCCGGTCGGCGGCGAGGCCCGGCCGCTGGCGGGCTGGGCGGAGTTCTGCCGCCGGACGCCCGGCGAATGCGCGGTGGATACGAGCGAGCCAACCGTGGTCACGCTGACGCCGCGGATCTGGGCCACGATCACGGCGGTCAACCGCAGCGTCAACGGAAGCATCCGGGCCGTCACCGACGAGGACCATTGGGGCGTCGCGGACCGCTGGAATATCCCGACCGACGGGGCCGGCGATTGCGAGGACTTCCAGCTTCTCAAGCGCAAGCTCCTGGCCGAACAGGGCCTGCCGCGCCGGGCGATGCGGATGACGGTCGTGATCGACGAGAAGGGCGAGGGCCACGCCGTCCTGATGATCCGGACGAGCCGGGGCGACATCGTCCTCGACAACAAGACGAACGCCGCCCAGCCCTGGTTCGAGACCGGCTACGTCTTCGTGAAGCGGGAGAGCCACGACCGGATCGGCTGGGTGTCGCTCGGCGGCGCCACCTCTCCGACGGTGACCGCCAACCGCTGACAAGTTCGCTGGACCGGCCGGTCCCCCGTCCCATCCCTCGGCCGGTCAGGCGGGCAGAGCCGGTGCTACCCGCACCGGCTCCGCGACTTTGGAACCACACCCAAGCGGCAACGTTAACGACGCTTAAATTTGCGCCTTGAGCGCCGGCCGGCCGCGTGAGATCACGGTTAAGGAAACCCTAACCGGCCGGTGCGGCATGCGGACAAACGGTGTCGTCACGCGAGGATGGTCGCGCATTGCGGCCAATGCGGTCGCGGCCCTGTTCCTCGCCACGACGGCGGTCGCGACGAGCGGCATGCAGGCCGCCAGCCAAACCCTCGCCGCCCTGCCCAAATCCGGCTCGATCGGCCGGATCGAGGGCACCGGCATCGCCAATCCGGTGCGGGCCTGGACCAAGTTCTGCCAGACCTATGCCGGCGAATGCGACGTCGACCCGTCCGAGCCGGCCACGATCACCCTCACGCCGCGCCTGTGGAAGATGCTGACCACCGTCAACCGCCAGGTCAACGACGCGATCCGCCCGGTGACGGACATGGATCATTGGCGTGTCGTCGATCGCTGGGACATCCCGAGCGACGGCGCCGGCGATTGCGAGGACATCCAGCTTCTCAAGCGCAAGACCCTGGTCGAGCAATACGGCCTGCCCCGACGCGCGCTCCGCATGACGGTCGTGATCGACGACCAGGGCGAGGGTCACGCGGTGCTGATGGTCCGCACGAGCGAGGGCGAGCTGATCCTCGACAACAAGCGCAACGCCGTCCTGCCCTGGCACGAGACCGGCTATGTCTTCGTCAAGCGCGAAGGCCAGGACGGCCGCGACTGGGTGTCGCTCGGCGACCGGTCCTCGCCGATCACGACGGCGAACCGATAGGTCAGGCTGGCCAAACTGTCCTGCGTCCTTCGAGGCCCCGCTTCGCGGGGGACGTCAGGATGAGGAAGGTGGTGGAATCCACGCCCATCCTCATGCTGACGGGGGAGCCGAAGGCGAGCCTCGAAGCACGCAGGAAGGTCGAGCGCGGGCCTAGCTCCGCCCCCGATCTCGCTCAGTCCAGCCGCTTCAGGCCAGCCCGGAACCGCTTCCAATTCCGGACGTAGCCTTCGGCGGTCAGCCGAAGCCCCTCGACCGCGTCGTCGTCGAGCTCGCGGACTACCTTGGCCGGCGAGCCGACGATCAGGGAGCGGTCCGGGAAGACCTTGCCCTCGGTCACGAGCGCGTTCGCGCCGACGAGGCTGCCGGCCCCGATCCGGGCGCCGTTCAGGACGGTCGCGCCCATCCCGATCAGGACGTGGTCGCCGAGCGTGCAGCCGTGCAGGATGGCGTGATGGCCGATGGTGCAGCCGAGGCCGAGCCGCATCGGAAAGCCCATGTCGGTGTGGAGCATCGCGCCCTCCTGGATATTGGTGCCGTCGCCGAGCTCGATCATCTCGTTGTCGCCGCGGAGCACCGCGCCGAACCAGATCCCGACGTCGCGGCCGATCCGCACCTTGCCGATCACCTGCGCGTCGGGTGCGACCCAGAAAGCGTCATCCGGGGGGCATTCGGGGCCTATTCCGTCGAGGCTGTAGACCGGCATCGCTCATCCTGTTCGCGGCGCCCGGCACCGAAATGCCGGGCAGCCTCCCTGTCAAGCCGGCAGGAGCAGGAGGGCGGCGTCCAGCACGAGCCGGCCGCAGAGGAGGCTCCAGAACCCGGCGATCACCGTCGCGAGCACGACGCCCGCGACCGGCCGGCGGTCGATCCGCCGCCCCCGGATCGTGTTGCGGATGATGATGGCCGGCGCCGAGAAGACGAGGATCGGGATGCTGGCCAGGGCCCTGGCGTCGCCCGATTGCAGCAGGCCGAAGCTGATCGGCCGTTCCGCCAGGAGCTCGTAGGCGCTGGCGAGGAGTCCGGCAAAAGCGAAACCGAGACAGAGCGCCTTCAGGAGCTCGATGCTCGCGGGCGAAATGGACATGGGCGCGACCTCCGGGAAGGCCCTTGTCGCCCCGCATTTACCGAACGTTAAGCAAGGATTGCCGGGAGGGTTAACACCCGGCCGAAGGGCTCAGCCTTCGAGGTCCACGTCGAGGATCGGCATGGTCAGGACGAAGGAGCGATCGCCGTCCTCGTCGTCGAGCGAAACGGTGCCGATCTGCTCGTCGCCGAGATAGACGTCGGCCGAATCCGACTTCTTCGGCCGGGCCGCGATCTTGATGGATTTGTTGGCGAATTTCTCGCGCAGGTAGCGTTCCAGCTTCGCGATTTCGGTCTTGTCCACGTCACCTCCCACGAGCAGGCCAGCTGCAAGCCGCTCTGCGCGAAGCCTCTGAAGCCGAGCGATTGCCACGCCCTGCCGGCGGCGGCAAGCCTCAGCCGTCCTGCTTCTCGGACAGGATCTGGTCCATCGACCGGGCCGGCTCGGCACAGCCCGCCGTCCCGACCACTCGTGCCGGCACCCCGGCGACCGTGGTGTTGCGGGGCACCGCCTGCAGCACCACCGAGCCCGCCGCGACCCGGGCGCATTGCCCGACCTCGATATTGCCGAGGATTTTCGCCCCGGCTCCGATCAGGACGCCGCGGCGGATCTTCGGATGCCGGTCGCCCAATTCCTTGCCGGTGCCGCCCAGCGTGACGCCCTGGAGCATCGAGACGTCGTCCTCGATGACGGCGGTCGAGCCGACGACGAGGCCGGTCGCGTGGTCGAGAAAGAGGCCGCGGCCGAGCCGGGCGGCCGGGTGGATGTCGGTCTGGAACACCTCGGAGGCCCGACTCTGGAGGTAGAGCGAGACGTCGCGGCGCCCCTCCGTCCAGAGCGCATGCGCCAGCCGGTGCGTCTGGATGGCATGGAAGCCCTTGAAGTAGAGCACGGGCTCGATCAGGCGAGAGCAGGCCGGGTCGCGGTCCGCGACCGCCAGGATATCGGCCCTGAAGGCCTCGCCGAAGCTGCCGTCGCGCAGGTTCAGTTCGGAATAGATCTGCGCGATCAGTTCAGAGGACAGTGCCGGGTGGCCGAGACGGCTCGCGACCCGGTGGATCACGGCCGCCTCCAGGCTGTCGTGGTTCAGGATCGTGGTCACGATGAAGGTCGCGAGCGCGGGCTCGGCGCGGATCACGGCCTCGGCGTCCTCGCGCAGCCGACTCCATACCGGATCGATGATCCCGGCGAGCGAGTCGCTGTCGCGGCGCGTCAGGGTCTGGGACATGCGGCACCTCTCCGGCGTCTGACTAGCACGGGATCGTCGCATCCCGACATCACCCCGTCGTGACGGGGATCAGGGGGTAAGTCCGGCCAGGAACGCGACCACGCCCTCCTTGTGCACCCGATCTCCTACCGCGAGGTTGTGATCCCGACCGGGAATGTCCAGGGCTCGGGCATTCGGGAACAGAGCCGCGAGGGCGGCAGCGGGTCCCGCGATCTCGTCACGGGTACCGACGGACACGAGAGTTGGTGCCGTGATGCGAGCGACCTCCTCGGGAGACAGCACCTGACGGCTGCCCCGGATGCATGCGGCGAGAG
This sequence comes from uncultured Enterovirga sp., assembly GCF_964242715.1. Taxonomy (NCBI): domain Bacteria; kingdom Pseudomonadati; phylum Pseudomonadota; class Alphaproteobacteria; order Hyphomicrobiales; family Methylobacteriaceae; genus Enterovirga; species uncultured Enterovirga sp. The sequence goes on along the minus strand of NZ_CAXTAZ010000019.1, from coordinate 3,856 downwards.
CGACGAGATCGCTCCGATTCTGCTCGGCGAAGAGCCTGAACATGCGCTGCGTCGGGTCGGAAATCTGGTCGGCCGAGCGCGCCTCCATGGCATCCGCGATCCCGAGCGGCAGCCCTACGCCTTCGACAAGGTGAAAGCCGAGCCCGCCGAGGAGCAGGGCGCGCACGCGACCGGGGTGATCGAGAGCAACGTAGGCGGAGATACGGGCGCCCATCGAATAGCCCATCACATGGGCCTGATCGATGCCGAGATGGTCGAGGAGCCCGACTGCGTCCGCCGCCATCAGCCGGGTGTCGTAGGCGGCCGGATCGTGGAACTTGGTCGAGCCGCCATGGCCGCGATTGTCGAACGCCACGACCCGGTAGCCGGCTCGCGTCAGGGTTCCGGTCCAGGACGGCCCGACCCAGTTCACGACATGCGTCGAGGCGAAGCCGTGGATGAGGAGCATCGTTGCGGGATCCCCGCCGGCAGGCTGGGCCGGCGGCACGTCGACATAGGCGATCTCCGCCTCGCCGATCCGGGCGAGCTTCACCTCCGGCGCGCTCACGAGCGGCCCTCAGGCCAGCCGAGCATTGCCGCCCTGCTGTCCGCGTGCGAGACAGCCGGCCGGGCCGGGACGGCCCCATTTCGGCATCCGGCGAGGCTTGGCGCATGGCGGTTTCGGGCGTTCCGCATTTCCACAACGATCCGGGTGTTCGCGTGATCCATGTCGGATCGCGGGAGTTCATGTGCATCGGGGCAAAGCCGCCCTTCGACCATCCGCATATCTTCATCGACACGGGCGGCGAGGACGAGGCCATCTGCTCCTATTGCGGCACGCTCTACAAGTTCAAGAGCACGCTCTCCGCCGGCGAGGCCGACCCGCAGGCCTGTCTCTGGAACGACCGGGCGGCCTGAGGCCGCCGCGAGGCGCGAACCGGTGCGGATCGCGATCGCCGGGGCCGGGATCGGCGGCCTCACCTCCGCGCTCGCCCTCGCGGGATCCGGCCATTCCATCACGGTCCACGAGCGCCGCACCGGTTTCGGCGAGACCGGGGCCGGGATCCAGCTCTCGCCGAACGCGACCCGCATCCTCCTCGACCTCGGCCTCGGTCCCGCGCTGAACCGGGCCGCCTGCGAACCCGGCCGCGTCCTCGTCCGCTCGCTGCGCAACGGGCGCGAGATCGGCAGCGTCGCGCTCGGCCCGGCCATGCGGGAGCGGTTCGGCGCGCCCTTCCTCCTGATCGCGCGGGCGGACCTGCATACCGCCCTCCTCGACGCCGTCCGGAGCCGGCCCGACATCCGCCTTCGCATCGGCCGGAGCCTCGTCTCGCTCGAGAATGGCGCGGAGACGGTCCAATTGGCCCTCGCCTCGGAGAGCGGAGCGCAGGAGACGGCCGAGGCCGACCTCGTGGTCGGGGCGGACGGGCTCTGGTCGCAGATGCGGGCCGGGATCGGCGATGCCCGGCAGCCGCGCTACGGCGGCTATGCCGCCTACCGCACGACCTTGCCGATCGAGGTGCTGCCGGAAGGTTCCCTGCGCGAGGAGGTCGGGCTCTGGCTCGGCCCGGCCCGGCATATCGTCCACTATCCGATCGCGGGCGGGAAGCTGCTCAACGTCGTCGCGCTGGCGCGCCGGCCGGAACCGATCGAGGGCTGGTCGCGCGACGAGGAGCCGGCGCGGCTGCTCGAACTCTTCGCCGGCCGGCACCGGGACGTGAACCGCCTCCTCGGTGCCGCGACGCGCTGGTCCGCGTGGTCGCTCTACGAACTCCCCGTGCGCGAACTCGCGCTCGGCCGGGTGGCCCTCGTCGGCGACGCCGCCCATCCCGTCCTGCCCTATCTCGCCCAGGGCGGCTCGCTCGCGATCGAGGATTCGGCTCATCTCGCCGCGCGTCTCGGCCAGAATGCCGCGAACGTGCCAGCGGCGCTCGCCCGCTACGGCCGCGAGCGGATCGGCCGGGTCCGCAAGGTACAATCGCAGGCCCGGCGGAACGGCTTCGCCTACCACGCCGGCGGCCCGGTCGCCTTCGCGCGCGACCTCGTCATGCGCCGCCTCGGGCCGTTCGGCATGACGGAACGCTACGCCTGGCTCTACGATTGGCGCGTGCCGCCCGCCTGACCCGGCCCTTGATCGCGGGCCGTGACGGCCATACTGCCGAGGCATGCGGACGTGGCGAAACTGGTAGACGCAAGGGACTTAAAATCCCTCGGGGTTACCCCCGTGCGGGTTCGACCCCCGCCGTCCGCACCAGCCCCGCCGTGTACACCTCAGGAGGTCGGTGCCGTCCGATAATAGGCGTCGACCTTCTTGCCGTATTCGTCGTCGACGAACGGGTCGGGGCCCACTCCGTGATGGGGCGCGTCGGCGAGCTTGGTCTTGTCGATGTCGACGACGTAGCCGCCGAGCCGGACGTCGTAGGTCAGCGAACGCCAGGGCAGCGGGTGGTAGTTCTCGCCGAGGCCCAAAAAGCCGCCGAAGCTCATGACGGCGTAAGCGACCTGGCCCGAGACCTTGTCGACCATGAAGTTCGAGATCGTCCCGATCTGCTCGCCGGCCCGGTCGTAGACGGCGGTGCCCTCGACCTTGCTGGAGGAGATCAGGCGGCGGGTCTCGTCGGTCGCGACGACCTCGCCGCTGGTGGGATCGAGTTCGATCGTGCCGGGTGTCCGGATGGCGCGTTCGTTCGGCAGGGCTGTCGGCAGGTCGGTCGGCATCTCTGTGTCCCTCGTTCGGGCGGTCAACGAACGAGGCGGCAGCGGGTTCGCCTAGGGTTTTAGCCGGCCCAGGACCGTGACGACGCCGGCCGCGGTTCCGCGCAGGACCACCACCTCGCCCTCGGCGGGATAGACCCCGGTCAGCGCCGTGATGTTGACCTGGTGCGTCACGAGAAGGAGGGCCGTGTTGCGGTCGCGCCATCCCGCGACGAGCGCCCGCACGGAATCGGTCTGGCCCGGCCCGGCCTCGCGTTCACCGAAGAAAGAATCGAGCGCCGAATCGGGTGTGAGCCCGACCTCCGGAAAGGCCAGCGCCGCCGTGTCGAAGGCCCGGCACCAGCGGCTCGACCTCACCTCCGTGACGGGCACACGCTCCTGGCGAAAGCGCGCACCGAGCGCGACCGCCTGGCTACGGCCCGCGGCGTCGAGGTTGCGTTGCGAAGCGCAATCGCCGAGCCGGAAGCCGGCCGGGTCACCGGTCCCGGGCGCCCGGGCGTGGCGCACCATGGCGACGACCCCGCCGTCCCGCAGCGCGGACCAGAGTTCGCCACCCTCCGCCGCGCGAGCACTGACGGCGGACAGGATCAGTCCGAATGCGAGAAGCGCCGTTTTGATCATGCCTGCCTGCTTTCCTTGAGCCTACGACGTTTTCGACGAGCACCCGTTCCGACACGGCTCCGTGATGAGCGGCCGGACAGCGCGCCGGGCCGCAAAGCGCTTGACCCCCTGGCGAGCCCTCGTCCACATTCGCCTGAGAACAGTTCGAAGCGGTCGGGACCGCGAGGCCGCCCTTCAAGGTGGCCGCCAAGGAGAGCACATGGCGTCCGTGTCGATGACAGTGAACGGCAAGGCCGTGTCGGGCGAGATCGACCCGCGCACGCTGCTCGTTCAATACCTGCGGGAGAATCTCCGGCTCACCGGCACCCATGTCGCCTGCGACACGAGCCAGTGCGGCGCCTGCGTGGTCCATCTCGACGGCGAGGCGATCAAGGCCTGCACGATCCTTGCCGTCCAGTGCGAGGGCGCCGAGGTGCTGACGATCGAGGGGCTCGCCAACGGCGCCGAGCTGCACCCGATGCAGGCGGCCTTCCGCGAGCATCACGGCCTGCAATGCGGCTTCTGCACGCCCGGCATGATCATGACCGCGGTCGACATGGTG
>NZ_CAXTAZ010000018.1:0-79773 GCF_964242715.1 uncultured Enterovirga sp. | reverse complement strand
TCGGGGCCGCCACACGCTGGTGAGTTTCGGCAGACTGGGTGGTGGTGGACGCAGTCCGTCGAAACCGGTCTCACCGGTCGAACTCCCTGTTAAACAGGGAAAATACAGGGTGGGCCGCGCCGTTTCGGGCCGCCTCAGCCGTGAATTGCCTGTTCGTCGAGACATTTACCTCACTTCGCCGTCGAAGCGAAACAGGGAGCTAACTTCTTGTTACAGGGAGGGGGAAGCACGGGGAGCGTTTCAAGGACGGTGATCTCACGCCACCTGTATGCGGGGCAGCCGGTCGTGGGTCACAGAGTTCGGCTTCTAAGAACGCTGGACGGTTAGATTTCGCAAATCCATTCCCCGGCGGATTCGGGCGCGCCTCCAAATTGCGTCCGTGTCAAGTCAAAATGCCCGGTGTTGTTGCAGCGCTGTACCACCCGAATTTTCGGCTTTCTCTCCTCCGGTTGCAGCAGCGATCCACCCTGGCTTTTTGCCATTTGGGGCTGACGCTCGCCCATCTATCTAGGACTCCCACTCAAGGGCGAATGCCCTGAACGTCCGGGAGCCTTTTCATGAAGCCTCATTTGATATCTCAGTCGCCAAAGGGCTCCGCAGAGCACCCGCGGCCGGGAGGAGGTGCTCCCGACGGGCAGAGGGTCGGGCATAAGTCTCCCCCGCTTCACACGCGGTTCACCGCGGGGAAGTCCGGCAATCCCAGCGGGCGCCCCAAGGGATCGAAGAACATCGCAAAGCAGCTCGAGGAGGAACTCAGCGAGCTTGTGAGGATCACGACCAACGGAGCCACCAGGAAGATCCCGAAAGGGCGGGCGCTGGTGAAAGCGTTGGTGACGACCGGTTTGCAGGGCGACGTTCGAGCTATCCTCGCCGTGTGCAACTTGATGGCCCGGATGCCCGAGGAAGGGTCGACCGAGCAGAAGCGACTTAGCCCGAACGACGTCAACATCCTGAAGGACTTCTTGAAGAGCCACGGGGTTGTAGACCCGAAGCTGGGGGACGAATGATGACCCCGCACCAGCTCCTGACGAGTATCTTGCGAACGGAGTTCTGGGCCTTCTTTCGAGCTTCATTTGAGTTTCTGGAGCCGGGAGGATCGCTCGTCCAGAACTGGCACTTGGAGGTGATTTGCGATGCTCTGAGCAAGTGTGAAGAAGGCCATTCAACGCGATTGCTGATGGCTTTGCCTCCTCGGTCGCTAAAATCGCTTATCACCTCAGTGATATTCCCCGTGTGGGCGCTCGGTCGCAATCAGAACCTACAGATCATCGCGGTCAGCTACAGCGAGCCCCTCGCGACGACGTTTGGACGGATGCGTCGCAAATTGATCGAGAGCGGCCTCTTTCGCGATACGTTTCCCGAGACCGCGGCCGCCATGGTCAGGGTGACTGATACCGAGATCGAGACGGTCACGGGAGGATCGATCTTCACGACTTCGGTCGGAGGGACGCTCACCGGACGCGGTGCCGACATGATGATCATCGATGACCCGCTCAAGGCAGAGGCGGCCGCGTCTGAGAAGGAGAGGTCATTCGTTAATCGTTGGTACCGGGGCACGGCCTACTCGCGTCTCAACCACAAGACCGAGAGCGTCATGATCATCGTTGCTCAGCGCACGCACGCGGACGACCTCATTGGTCATGTGGCCGAGCACGACGAATGGGATGAACTGGTTCTCCCTGCGATCGCGCCTGAAGACCTTGAGTTCGCGTACGGCAGCAAGACCTTCGTCTGGCATGAAGGTTCCACCCTGAACCCGGCTTATGAAAGCCTGGAGAGCCTCGCCAAGACGAGTCGCACGCTAGGGTCGGTCGCGTTCCAATCACAATATCTTCAGGATCCGCAGCCTGCCGGCGGAATGGTTGTGAAGCGAGAATGGTTCCAGGTCTATGATCCTGCTGCGGTTCGGCAGATGACGTTTGATGAGATTGTCATGAGCATAGACCCAGCGATTAGTGGCTCGGCGGCGAGCGACTATACCGCATGTACGGTCTGGGGTGCGTTGAACAATCATTACTACCTGCTGCACGTCTGGCGTGGACGGCTGCCCTATCCGGACCTCCTCCGTCAAATCCAGAGCCTCGCCGACGTGCATGCGCCGACGATCATCTTGATCGAAGCAGCGGGCGGGGGGCAGCAGATCGTTCAGAGCTTGAGCGCTGAAACAGCCCTGCCTGTCGTTCCGGTCAAGCCAGAAGGCGACAAGGAGAGCCGGCTGATTGGGGTGTCGGCGCTGATCGAGGGCGGACGCGTGCTGGTACCGCCCGACGCACCGTGGCTGGCCGACTATTTGGCCGAGCTCTGCAGCTTTCCCAATGCCAAGTTCGATGACCAGGTCGACTCGACCTCACAGGCCCTAGACAGGCTCCGGCAGCCCAAGAATCGGCTTCCAGAGTTCCGCCTCGTCAGCATTCAGAGCTCCTGGATAAAGCACCAAGACGAGCCTCGTCGGCTATTCAAATATTTGCCCTGAGGTAAGCGGAGGCATCGCCTTCAGAACGCAACCGCCTCCCTTTGCCCGCACTCTCGAGGAATTCCGCCCATGCGCAAGAAGCAGCCTCTTGAGCGCGGAGGTACATTGGTGGCCGGTCTGAAGGTGCGAGACCAGCGTCGCCGAAAGAAGCATGCCGGCGTAGGGGAGGCAGCTTCGGGGTCCTGGTCGCTGCACAACGACCTCCTGCCTCGTCTCCAACTCGCCGACCGCCCACTCTGCGAGCTCATCCTTCCGAAGCGCAACGTTCGCAAAAGCGAGGCAGGACATGTTCGCGAAGTCGCAAACGCGATCAGCGCTTTGGGGTTCACCGTCCCGGTGATCATCGACCAGCAAGGCAACGTGATCGACGGCGCGGTTCGGGTCGAAGCCGCAAAACTCCTCGGTCTGCCGCGGGTTCCCTGCATCCTGGCCGAGCACCTGACGGTGGTCGAACGCAGGGTCCTTCGGCTGGCCGCGAACCGGCTCGCGGAGAAGGGCACGTGGGACCTCGACGAGCTCAAGCTCGAACTTGAGGAGTTGATCCTCGAGGACGCCCCGATCGAGATCACGGGATTCGAGCTCAGCGAGATCGACGTGATCCTTGCGGACGAGGACGCCGAGGCCGTTGAAGAGGGTCCGCTCGCACCCGAGGAGGATGCGCAGGCGGTCAGCCGGGTGGGCGACGTGTTCCGGCTCGGGAGCCATCGCGTGGTGTGCGGGGACGCCACCCAGGCTGACGTGCTGCAAGCCCTTATGGCCGGTGATGTCGCCAGGATGGTGTTCACGGACCAGCCCTACAACCTCGCGATCGTCGGGCATGTGACGGGCGGTAAGCACCGCGAGTTCGCGATGGCGAGCGGCGAAATGAGCAAGGACGAGTTCGGTGCCTTCAACGCCGCCTGGATCGGGGCGGCCCTGGCTCACCTCATGGATGGAGGCTTGCTCGCGACCTTTATCGATTGGCGCGGGGTTGGTTCTGTGTCTGCGGCGGCCCTTGCGGCCGGTCTGGAGCAGCTGAACCTCATCGTTTGGGCAAAGACCAATGCCGGCATGGGGAGCCTGTACCGCTCCCAGCACGAGCTCCTGCCCCTGTTCAAGAAGGGAACGGACCCGCACGTGAACAACGTTGATCTCGGCCGGAAGGGCCGATGGAGGTCGAACCTGTGGACCTATGCGGGGGCCTCCAGCATGGGCTCCGACGCTCGCCAGGGTCTCCAGCACCACCCGACCGTGAAGCCGGTCGCCATGCTCGTGGACGCGCTCCAGGACGTGACACACCGGGGTGAGATCGTGCTCGACCCCTTCCTGGGCTCGGGCTCGACCCTCATTGCCGCTGAGAAGAGCGGACGAATCTGCCGCGGGATCGAGCTCGACCCGCTCTATGTCGACGTGATCGCCCACCGCTACGAGGAGGTCACCGGCCGGCCGGCCCTTCTGGAGAGTACAGGCGAGCCCTTCACGGCGTTGGCCAAGCGCCGGAAACGCGAGACCGACCCTGAGGCTTAGGGTTCCTCGCCTCTGTAGGTGGCGGCAAACCAGTCCATGACCTCGAGAAGGGCTCCCGAGCCGTCGGCCTTCGCAAGCGCGCTGAGCCGTATGGAGGGCCGTTTGTCGATAGCGCTCTCCGGAATGTCGATCCCAGGCACCTCGTTCAGCCTCCGTCGCAACTCCTCCCGCAGCGCCCGATCCGAAAACACCGGCCGGGTGAGCATGTACTCGAACGAGATCGACAAAAGCCCGTCGGTCCAGATCCGAAACGGGCCAGCCAGAGAGATCCCACCGCGAACGAGGACTGGCGTGAAGGAGCCGAAGCGCGGGTTCGTGTTGAACTCGACCCGGTCCGCCCGTTCTCGCGCCCAAGCGAGAAGGCGGCGAGCATAGGAGAGGCTGTCAGGATCGCCCGGGAGAGCCGTCGCGAGCGCGGCCAGGATGCTTGTCTCGTCCCACTCGCGTTTCGGGCCAGATATGGGACTGCCGCCCTTGCGCTGGATCGCTTCCTCGGTCTGTCCGAGAACGATGGGCACAAGGGTCTTGAGCCCCTGCCCCGCGAACTGACGAAGCTCCAGGGCTAGGACCTCGGCCGGCTGCATCTGCCGGTTCAGGAACTCGACGACCCGGCGCAGCTCAGGCGGAATCCGGTCAGCTACGAAGATGAGGCGAACCCGCCCGGCCAGCAGGTTCGTGCGCACCTTGCCCCAGAACGCCTCGGCGTCGATCGGACCCTCGGCGGACAGCAGCTTGGCCAGTACCGTCTCGACCTCGAACCCGTCCGCCTCGCAGCGTGCCCCGAAGCTGGCGCGAAGCTCTTCAACCGGCCAGTGCAGGACCGAGTTCGCGGCGTAGTCGAGCATCTGACCCACGACCTCGCGCCGAATCCGGGTATCCGTCGACCGCTTCACCTCGACCAGGGTCGGAATGCCATCCTGGTCGAGGAAGAGGTGGTCCACCGACCACCGGCCAGAGCCTCCTTCCTGATCCGAGATGGGCTGCTCGCGAGACACGAGCGCAAACCTGCGCGGGAACGACGTGTCGATCTGATCGCCGGCCAGAAGCTCGGGGAACGCCGCGAGCAGTTCCTGGAAGTCGTCCTCCGAGGCGAAGCTCGCCGGCTGCATGGCGACCAGCGTGTTCTGATCGGTGAGCACAAAAACCCCGGTCCCAGTCGTCATGCAGAGTGGCCTCGCTAACGGGAGACCGGTGTCGCTCTGGAGCCGAACTCAGTCCAGCGGATTATTCCACTCTGGGATATTTTGATGGCTGAGGCTGACCGCCCGGACAGCGTACCGGCCGAGCGGGCCTCGACCGTCCACAATCCCAAACTGGGATTATCCCGAAAACGTCTGACCTTCCGCATCGCTCCGGCCCGGGCGTATGCGCAAGACCCTTCACTCTCCAGATCACGCCCACATGATCGCCTCGCTGCGCCGGTTCCGCAAGGAAGCCGGATTAACGCAGCAGCAGGTCGCGGCACGTCTCGGAGTGCCGCAATCCTTCGTGGCCAAATACGAGCGCGGCGAGCGGCGGCTTGATGTGCTCGAATTCGTAGCCGTCGCGCGAGCGCTAGAGATGGAGCCGCGCGACCTCCTCAACGCCATCATCTGAGGTTCGATATCGGCGTCTACTTCCTGATCAGGCAAAAGACAGACGGGCAACATTTAGAGCGTCCGACGAACACGGTGTCCAGGACGCCATACCCCGCCCGTTAGTTTACTGAGATCACATCCGACTCTGCTGGATGGACGTGTCAGCGACCTCGCGGCACGTTCCAAAGGAGGGCCTGTCCTGGAGCCAGTGATAGGCAACGCCGAGCGTCATGCCCGGCTTTTGGAAGGGGTACCCGCTCCGGCCGCAGCCTGGACTAGCTGAAGATCAAGTGCGTCGAGAGCGATGGCTTCCTCCTTCGTCGCAGAGGTCGAGTTCCGGAGACAGCAAGTCCGGCACGCCTCCTACAAGGGGCTACGCTCAGGCGAGGGTTCGACAGAAGTGTTTCAGCGCTGATCGTACCCTTCCCTGCGCGAGAACGCTGCTCGTCATGGTTAACCGTCCGTTTACGCTCACTGGTCATCCCTGCCTTCGGCACAGGACGGATCACGATGGCAAACGAGTGGGGTCATGCGGAGCGAGACGCTGTCTGTCCGGTACCGCTCGAGAAGTTGGGGCAGTTACATAGGGCGGACCCGGAAGGGGTTCTGGCCCTCGTGGCCGAGATACCTGAGAGCGCGCTCGGATCAAGCTCGCGGTCTATTGCTACGGGCGAGCGCACCTTCGGGACGTGGGTCTCGCGATAGCCGAGCAATGCGACGAGACGCGGCTGGCCCAAATGGCCGGGATGATCGGGCAAGTGATGGCGGTCCAGTGCCGGGCTGCGGTCCGCACGTTCGGCTCGGATCGCGGAGACCGTGCGGTGTCGCGGCCCAAGATCAGCCTCGGCGGGAGCCGCTGACCCCGTTCGGGTAAATCCCGGTGCGAGTCGATTCCGCAATCATCGGATTCCCGGCTGCACGATGAAGTGGAATAAGCCATGGTCGAGCAAGCGCCGGTCGGAACATGGGCGCCAATCGACGCGGTGGATGCCAGCCCGTGTGGTGTCGGGATTGTGCCGACCGGCGATGGTGAGAAGGTTGCCTTGACGCTCCGCGAGGGCTGGGCCGGACGCGCCTCTTACTGGATGGAGGCACGGACGGCGCTGCAGCTAGGTAAAGAGCTTCTCGCCGCGGCCGAACACATTTTGGCTTCTGGATCCGACAAACCTCCCCAGGTGAACTGACACGCCGGTGACCCCGGCTCGGTCGTCCATCCGCGCTCGCCCGTCCAAAGGCGAGAAAGGCTCAGTCGTTGTCCCGTGCCGGCCGGCCCCAGGCGAATGCCGCCAGGCTCATACTCGTGACGCACACGAGCAGGCTGAGAACCGCAATTGACGCGAGCGCAAGAGACATATTCCACCTCCACCAAGGCGCACCACTTCCGGGCCGCACTCGCCTTGCCAGCAGGCGTACTTGCTGGAGTTCGTTGCGCGCGGCCACGTTCTAAGTTGGTATCGGATCAGACTGCCGGGTCACGACAATCTCCGCCACGCATCCTACAAGGGGCTACGCAGCCTTTCGGCCGCGGCCGGCGTCTTCGCAGCTGAGGCTTCGTCCAACTCGGCAAGCTCTTCTCGAGCCGCCCTCACAAGGTCGTACATAAAGTTCAGCCGCCGTAGCGCGCCTCTCGGGTGCACCAGCCGAGTCGCAGCCGATTTCTTCGCCAACGACGCCTCAAGTTTCTGCACTATCCGCGTTGACAGCCCTCGCGCGACTGTTAGCCTGCAAACAGTTAGCAGCCAGGAAGGCCTACATGCTCCGCATCGTCTCCATCGTCGGCGCCCTCGCATTGCTCGCCTCGACAGCGCTCGGCCAAACGAACGACCAGCCGATCACGATCGGCGTGTTGAACGACATGTCAGGCAATTTTGCGGACCAGAGCGGGCCCGGCTCAGTGGTCGCGGCGCGGCTTGCCGTCGAGGAGTTCGGTGGTCGCGTGCTCGGCCGGGAGATCAAGATCATTGGAGGCGATCACCAGAACAAGCCGGACGTGGCATCCGCGCTAGCCCGGCGCTGGTACGACACCCAGGGGGTCGATTTGATCGTTGATACGCCGAATTCCGGAACGGCGCTCGCCGTCCAGCAAGTCGCGAACGAGCGCGGCAAGATCAACATCGTGACGACCGCGGGTTCGGTGCAACTGACCGGCAAGAGCTGCTCGGCGACTGGCTTCCACTGGGTATGGGACACCTATTCGAATTCCGCGGGCCTCGTGAAGGCCCTCGCTAAGGCGAAGATCGAAAGCTGGTACTTCATCACCGCCGACTACGCCTTCGGCCACGCGCTCGAGACGGATTTCCGGAAAGCCATCGAGGCGACCGGCGGCAAGGTCGTGGGCGGCGCGCGCCATCCCGTCGGCAACATGGATTTCAGCTCCCTGCTTCTGTCGGCTCAGACCTCGGGCGCAAAAGCGATCGTGGTCGCGAATGGTGGCAACGACATCGTCAACACGCTGAAGACGGCGAACGAGTTCGGCCTGCCCGCCTCGGGCATACGGTTCGTCGCTCCCGCGACGTTCCTGACCGACGTGAAGAGCATGGGGCTCGACGTCGCTAATGGACTGACCTTCGTGGATGGCTTCTATTGGGACCTCGACGATGCAAGCCGGCGCTTTGGCAAGGCCTTCTTCGACCGCCATAGCGCGATGCCAACCATGGGCCAGGCGGGCGCGTATTCGGCCGTCCGCCACTATCTTGCAGCAGTGAAAGCTGCAGGCACGACCGATCCCCAGCAGGTCGCTCGCAAGATGCGCGAGATGCCGGTGCAGGACGACGTCATCCGAAACGGCAAACTTCGCGCCGATGGCAGACTTGTCCATGACATGTATCTCGCCGAGGTCAAGAAGCCGGCGGAATCGAAAGGTCCCTGGGATCTCGAACACATCCACGAAACGCTGAACGGGGATGATGTGTTCAGGCCGCTTAGCGAGAGCGACTGTCCGCTGCTGAAGCGCTGACCGGCCGATCGCGGTAATCTGGCGTGAGGCGGTCATGAACCCGGCCCGGGCCGAGACGGCCGGGAGGCTGATGGCGGAAGGCGAGCACGTCGGCGGTGCCCTCGTGGTCCCCATGCGGTTCGGCCTGGAGGATCGGCCTGGGCCGACCGAGAGCGTGTTGTTTGGGCTGCAGCACGTCCTGATCATGTTTACAGCGATGATCGCGTCACCGCTCATCATCGGCCAGACGTTAGACCTACCCCCAGGTCTTCGGGGAAGCCTCGTGACCGGCGTCATGCTGGGTTGCGGCCTCGGCACGTTGATCTCGGCCTTCGGCGTGTTCGGCATTGGTGCCCGGCTGCCGCTTCTGCTCGGGGCCTACACGGCCTTCATCGGGCCTGTCGTTGCGATCACGAGGGCCGAAGGACCGGCCGCGGCGGCGGGGGCGATGATGACCGGCGGGTTTGTTCTCGTCGCGGTGAGCCCTGCGCTAGCTCGCCTGCGCCCGGCCTTCCCGCCGCTAGTAATCGGGGCGCTCCTGGTCATCACGGGCCAGACCTTGCTCAAGATAGCGGTCACGGTCGGGCTCGGTCTGAACACGCCGTATTTCGGGTCGGCGTTGCCTGCCGGTTTTCTGGTCGCCAGCGTCGTCCTGATTGCAGCCGTGACCATGATGACAAAGGGTCTGCTTCGTTCCCTCTCGATCTTCCTGTCGCTGGGCGTTGTCTACGCTGCCGCCGTCACGCTCGGGCTCGGGCGATTTCAGCCCGTGCTCGATGCACCCTGGTTCAGGTTCCCGTCGCTACTGCCTTTCGGCTTGGACTGGCCGAGCTGGGGCGCCCTGTCCACCGTGCTAATCTATTACCTTGTGACGGCGATCTACACGATGAGCATCGCGCTCGCGGTCTGCGCAATGCTGGGCGTCGACAGCAGCCACGAGCGGATCAGGGGTGCGGTCGCGGGCGACGGGGCGGGTTCGGTCCTCGCGGTCCTGTTCGGCGGCGTGCCGCTGATCTCGTACGACCAGAATGTCGGGGCCATCTCGCTGACAGGCGTCGCGAGCCGTTTCGTGATCGCGACCTCGGGCGCCATCCTCGTCGTGATGGCCTTCGTGCCAAAATTCGCGGCCGCGATTGGCCTGATCCCACCGTTCGTCCTCGGCGGCACGCTGGTCTTCATGTTCGGTATGATCGTCGTGGTCGGCATCCGAATGCTGGCGGAGGTCGCGACCTCAATCCGAGATGTGCTCATCCTCGCGGCCTCGATTGGGCTGAGCGGAGCAGTCAACTTCGCGCCTCCCGGCGCCCTCGAATTTCTGCCACCGGCTGCCAGGATCCTTGCCCTCGACGGGATCGTGGTCGGGACGCTCGCCGCCATCCTACTGAACCTGCTCATCCCGAACGGCCCGAGCGAGTCTCGACTCGCCGCGTCGACGTCGGCGACGAGAGGGCGATAAAAGGAGGCCAGCGACGACCCGTCGCCGGAGCGTGAGGAGGTCGCGTTTCCGGAATCGGGGGGCGAACATTGTAGGTTGTCGTCAATTCACGATGCAAGCCGTGAGCCGATGATGTCAGGCCGGGACTGATGCCAGTGCATTCTGCGACATCCATCATCTCACCCTCGCCACTGGCCGACCGCTGGAACGCGTTCGTGGCTCGCTCGGAGCCCGGCCCTGTGCGTGCCGCCGGGCCGCTCGCCGGATTGCGGCTCACGATCAAGGACAACATATCCGTCACGGGCCAGCCTTTCACGGCGGGTCATCTCCTATTTGCTGACCGACGGGGAGATGGTGACGCCGAAGCGGTGCGGCGCCTGACCACGGCCGGAGCGCAGTTCGTTGGCATGACGCGGACGGATGCCGGCGGGTTCGGCGTCATGACGCTGGACGTGGCCAATCCCGTTGATCCCGATCGGGTAGTGGGCGGTTCGTCAGGCGGAGGGGCCGCCGCCATCGCTGCCGGCATGGCTGACGTTGCCCTCGGGACGGACACGGGCGGCAGTGTCCGGATCCCGGCCGCCTGCTGCGGTCTCTATGGTTTCAAGCCTGGCCGGGGCGAGGTGCCGACCGACGGGGTCTGGCCGCTCTCGCCCGAATTCGATGAAGTCGGTCTGATGGCATCCGACCTCGGCATCCTCGCGCGTGCTGCCGACGTCCTTCTCGACAGGAAGCCGAGGGACGCAAGGCCGCTTCTCCGGGTGGCAGTCAATTTGGCTCATGCCGAAGGGTGGCAGACGGAAGTCCGCTCGACCTTCTTCGGAGCGGTCGAGACACTTCGGACGTCAGGCTTGGTGATCGTGCCGGTGTCGCTCCCGGATTGGCAACGCGCGACGACGGCGCATGGAACGCTCGTGCTCCGAGACGCCGCGACGATCTATGCGGACGTCTGGCCGAAGCATGCGGAAAGGCTCGGTCCGGCTGCACAGCGGGCGCTTCACGCGGCCGCGGAACTGACGACGAGTCAGGTCCAAAGCGCCGAGATCGAGGCGGTACAAATCAAGGACGAGGTCTCTCGGGTGCTCGAAACATGCGACGCCATCCTCGGCCCAACGCTCCCCATCGCGGTTCCCCGGCGGGACCAGCGCCGCGTTCAGCTGGATGGGCGGCCCGTCTCCGTCCACACGGCCATCCTCGCCGAAACCTGCCTCGCCAACCTCGCGGGGCTTCCAGCGCTCGCGGGGCCGGCAGGCCGCAACGCCACGGATGCGATCCCCCTCAGCTTTCAGCTGATCGCGACGCAGAGCAACAGCGCCGCACTCATTCCTTGGATGAGGGCCCTGATGTCGGTCCTCCAGCGCTAAGCATCCGACGTTAGAAGGCGAAGGAGTTCCATCAGGTTGTCCCGCTGCTCCCGTTGGAGCGGCTTCAAGGTGGCCTCGGTTATCGACGCGCCGATGCGGACGGCTTCCGCGGTGACCTCGCTGCCACGCTCGGTCAACTGCACCATACGCCGGCTCCGGTGTGTCTCGTCGGCCGTCGAGACCACGAAACCGCGAACCTGAAGGCGGTCGATCACGCCCTTGATGGTCGGGGCATCGAGCGCGATCAACCGTCCGAGCTTGTTATGCGAGCAAGGGCCGATTTCGAGGAGCTTCGCCAAGGTGGCGAACTGCGTCTGCGTAATGCCTTCGATCATCATGGAGGTGAAGATCGAGGTGTGCCGCTGGACGGCGACCCGCAGCAGGTACCCCACCTGCTCGTTGACCACGTAGCCGACCGACCGTGAGCGACCGCGCTGGATCGCTGGGCGCAGAGTCAAGCTTCCATCCTCCGGCCGTGTCTCGGAATCCGACCGCGTCAGCAGCTTCGACATCTTGTTTTGCCTTGCAGGTCAGGCGCTTCGCTCGTGCCGAACCAGCGCGGCGCCAGATGTCACTGACCACTTGAAGGCCCGGGAGCAACCGACGGGGCGGGCTTGTGCGCCCGCATATCTGCCCGACGCGAACGTCCGTGTCGACGGCATGAGCCGTGCCGGACGTGCGCCCGCCTCGGTCCGGCCGGCGACGCGGACCCTTACACGGACCAGCAGCACGGCGCTCGTATCGCCCGCAGCGCTATGCCGCTCGGAGCGTTCGCATCCTGTGACCTGCAACGCCGTACCTGCAGGGCTCAACACTGATGCCGACGAGATGATCCGATAATGTCGATCCTCAGCGGTCCCGCGCGCGGTCCATCAGCGATTTTTCTTGTCCGCCATCGACCTCAATCATCGTGCCGTTCACGTAATGCATGAGCGGCGAGGCCAGCATCGTGACGAGGTTCGCGACTTCCTCGACTTCCGCGATCCGGCCCATCGGGATCGAGGCGGGAGCCAAGGTGTCGGCATCCTCGTAGGACAGGTTCATGTCGCGGGCCATGGCGCCGACGAGCCCGGCCCATCGCTCCGTCCGGACCGGCCCGGGATTGACGGCCACGAAGCTGATCCCATTGCGCCCGTATTGCCCGGCAAGCGCCAGCGTCAGGTTGTGACCGGCAGCGTTCGCCGCGCCGGGCGCGATCTCCCAATACGAGGGCTTCACCCCGTCGTTGCCGATCAGGTTCACGACTCGTCCGCCGCCCTGCTCGACCATGATCGGGAGCGCATAGCGCAGGCAGCGCACGTAGCCCATGAATTTGAGCTGCAGCGCTTGCGTCCAGTCCGCCTCCGTCAGGTGTTCGATGACGCCACCCGGCGCCGAACCGGCGTTGTTGATCATGATGTCGATGCGGCCGAGGGCCTCATGCGCCTTGTGGATGAAGGTCCTCGCGTCCTCGTCTTTGGTCAGGTCGGCCGGGATGGCGACGACCTTGCGTCCGGTCTCCTTCGAGATCGCGTCGGCGGTCGCCTTCAAAGGTTCGGCCCGGCGGGCGCAAATCGCGACGTCGGCGCCTTCACGCGTCAGGGCTTCCGCAATGGCCTTGCCGATGCCTTCGCTGCCGCCGGTGATGAGAGCGGTCTTTCCGGTGAGTTGAAGATCCATGCGGGTACTCCTTGTTCATGATCGGGTTGAAGGGGAACACGTCGGACTGAGCCTCGAGCCGTTCGAATGCGTCATCAGAGAAGAGAGATTCGAGGAAGACGAGCGCGTGGGGTGTGTGGACCTAGGCCCCCACGAAGCGCGGCGGACGCCGCTCTGCAAAGGCTGCGCGTCCCTCGACATAGTCGTCGCTGCGATCGGCCGCGAGGACGGCATCGACTGCCTGCCCGAACAGGGCCGGGTCGGATTCCGGCCTCACGGCTCGCAAGGCGAGCTTCGCGGCCCGCAGAGTCAGGGGCGCATTGGCCTCGATCCGACCGAGGATCGCCTCGGCTGTGGCTTCGAGATCCTCGGCAGGCGCGATCTCGTGCACGCCGCCCAACTGATGGGCGCGTTCCGCGCCGATCCGTCCGGCGGTGTAGAGGAGCGTGGTGGTCGCGGGGCCGCCGAAGGTCCGAACGAAGCGTTTCACGCCGCGCGGATCATAGCCGAGACCGAGCCTGCCCGCTGGGACCGCGAAGAAGGCGTCCGAAGCCGCGAGCCGGAGGTCGCAGCTCGCGGCGAGAGACGAACCGGCTCCGAGGCAAGCCCCGTAGATCATCGCCACGACCGGCTGCGGGATGGCTTCGATGGCCCGGCATGTCGTCTCGACGAGATCGTCGTAATAATGCGGGTCGCTCGCGTTTCGGTGGTCGGCGAAGTCGGTGATGTCGGCCCCGGCCGAGAATGCGCGTTCGCCTTCGCCCCGGAGGACGACCGAATAGATGTCGGAACGGGCAGAGACCTCCGCCGAAAAGGCCGCAAGCGCGCGCCACATGCCGACCGAGACCGCGTTCCGGCGCGACGGGTTGCTCAGGCGAACCACTGCGCGGCGTCCCGCATATTCAATCAGGACTGTTGAGGAGCCAGGCATGACCATGGTTCAGCGACCCAGCTTGTGCACGAGCCAGTGGCCCGACTCGGCTGCGCCAAACAGCTCGGAAAGTGCATCGTTGAACGCGGCCGGTTCCTCGCTGGTAACGGTGTGGCCGCAGCGCGGGAGGATGGCGAGCGCGGCGGTCGGAACGGTTCGCTTCAGGAAAAGGCTGCCGTCCAGGCAGGGCTCGTCCTCGTCACCCACGATCACGAGGAGCGGAACCGAGAAGGTCCGCAACGCGTCCTCGAGTTCCCACAAAGTCGGACGTTTCAGCTGAAGGTTGAGCATCGTGAGGGCAGAGCCGAGACCGGAATGTTCGCCGAGCCAGCGCGCAAATTCCGCAAATCCTCGAGGGTCCTTGGCCTCATAGGCGTTCCGCATCGGGAAGCGGGCATAAGCGAATGCCGCGGCCTCGATCGGCTCTTCGCGGAACATCCGAGCGATATCCTCGCAGAGCTGGATGGATGCGTCGCGGTCGGCCGGCTTGGATCCCCATCCGCAGCCGGCGGCCACGACGGACATGCAGCGACCTGGATTGTGAAGCCCGACATGAAGCGCCGTGTACGCCCCCATGGAATGACCGACGACATGCGCCCGTTCGATCCCGAGGCCATCCAGAACCTCGATCACGTCGGTCCGGAAACGGTCCTGGCTATAGCGCGCCGGATCGGTGGGGACGTCCGACGGTAGATAACCGCGCTGGCTGAAGGTGATGCAGCGATGCGCCCGGGCGAAGTAGCGCATCTGTGGCTCCCAAGTCCGATGGTCGCCGGCGAATTCATGCACGAACAAGACGGGCGTCCCCGTGCCGGTCTCCTCGTAGTGGAGTCTCACCCCGTCCGATGTCAGGATCTCTGGCATGAGGCGTTCACGAGCCGTATCTGTTAGTGCACTAACAGTCTGAGGGACTTGCCATCCGAATGCAACCCCCCTCTCGCCTACGCCGGGAGCCTTTTCGCCGAAGGGCTGACGTTAAGACAGGAGCCGTCGGTCGGTCGCGCTCGAAGCCCCTCCCGGCACATTGACACAAGCGACTTGCTTGTTAGCATACTAACAACGAGAGGGCGCGGACGTCTTGGAGAGGCAGCCGTATGACCAACACGTCGGATCGGGCCGAAACGGGGCCTGGGCTCGCCGGCATGAGCGAGAACGGACAGGCCGGAGAAGGCATCGGAGCCAGGGTTCTCCGAAAGGAAGATGTCCGTCATGTCCATGGGCGCGGCCAGTTCGTCGGTGACCTGTCGATGCCGGGACTTAGCGAAGTCGCCTTCGTGCGCTCTCCCGTCGCACATGGCCGTCTTCTCGCTGTGGGCAAGCCCCTCGGCCAGGAGCGCCGCGTAATCGTCCGGGAGGACATGGCCAGCGTGAAGGCGATCCGGTCCAGGATCACCGCGCCGACCTTCAAGGTTTCGGAACAGAACCCGCTCGCGCACGGCAAGGTCCGCTTCGTGGGAGAGCCGATTGCCGCTTGCTTCGCGCCCACGCGCGCCGCTGCCGAAGACCTTGCCGAGAGCGTTACGATCGACATCGAGGAGCTGCCGGCGGTGATGGACGCCATGGCGGCCCGCACCGGGGTGGCTGTGCCGCTCCACGAAGAATGGGGCGACAGCCTCTTCCTGACGACCTCCGCCGACACAGGTATTGAGGAGGTCGCCCGGACGGCACCGGTCGTCGTCACGCGGGACTACCGGCTATCCCGACAGGTCATGAACCCGCTCGAGGGCAAGGCTATCCTGGCCCACTGGGACGAGCGAGCGGGTCAGCTGGTTATCTACCTGTCGACGCAGATCCCGCACATGATGCGCACGGCGTTCGCCGAGCATCTCGGGATCGAGCAGGAAAAGATCCGAGTCATCGCGCCGGATGTGGGTGGCGGGTTCGGATACAAATGCGTTCTGCACCCAGAAGAGCTCTGCATCGCCTGGCTCGCCTGGACCCGGAAAAGGCCGTTTCGTTGGATCGAGGACCGTCGAGAACACCTGGTCGGCGGCGCGAACTGTAGGGAACATTATTACCGGGTCACGGCCTACGCCGATCGGCGCGGAAAGCTGCTCGGTCTCGATGCCGAGATCACGATCGATGCCGGCGCCTATTCGGTCTGGCCGTTCACGGCCTGCCTCGAAGGCACGATGGCGGGCGGGCACCTGCCGGGTCCCTATGTGGTCGGCGCCTATCGTGCGCGGACCTTTACGGTTGCGACCAACAAGCCGTCCATCGTTCCCTATCGAGGCGTGGCCCGGACCGGGATCTGCTTCGCAATGGAACTGACGATCGACGCTCTCGCTCGCGAGGTCGGACGCGAGCCGGCCGATGTGCGCCGCGAGAACCTCGTTCCTGCCTCCCTGATGCCCTACACGAATCCGACCGGCAAAGTGTATGACAGCGGCGACTATGCCCGCAGCCTCGACTTGGCCGTCGAGCGCATCGGCGTCCCGGCATTTCGGGAGCGGCAGGCCGCGGCCCGTGCGGAGGGCCGCCTGATCGGCGTCGGTTTCGCGAACTACATTGAAATGACCGCCCATGGAATGATGATGTTCGCTGCGGCCGGGCTCCCCTTCGTGCCGGGCTATGAGCAGGCGCTCGTCAGGTTCACCCCCGACGGCGGGCTGGAACTCCGGGTCGGCGTGCAATCGCACGGCCAGGGCATGGAAACGTCCCTTGCCCAGATTGCCCATGAGATCCTGGGTGTACCGGTGGCCAGGATAGCCGTCGTGCACGGCGACACCGCCATGACGCCGTATTCGACCGGAACCTACGCGTCGCGCTCGATCACGATGGCCGGGGGCGCCGTTTCCCGGGCCTGCAAGGCCTTGGCGGAGCGGCTGGTCCAAATCGGAGCCCACCTGCTGCAATGCAGGACGGACCAGATCCGGCTGTCGGCCGGACGTCTGTTGGGTCCATCGGGCGATATCGGCGTGATGGAGGTCGCCACCATCTGGTATCTCACGCCGCAACTGCTTCCGCCCGGAGTGCATCCCGGCGGGATGGAGGTCACGGAGAGCTTTCGGCCCAAGGTCGATACAGGCCAATACAGCTATGGCACCCATGCCGCGGTTGTGGCTGTGGACGCTGAGTTCGGCCGCGTCGAAATCCTGGATTACGTCATCGTCGAAGATTGCGGGACCATGGTGAACCCCATGATCGTAGAGGGGCAGACCTACGGAGGCTTCGCGCAGGGGCTCGGTACCGCGCTGTTCGAAGAAGCCAGGTACGACGCGGGCGGCCAGCCGCTGACATCGACGCTCGCCGATTACCTTCTGCCGGGCGCGGCGGAGATGCCGCGGGTCGAGATGCTGCATACAGAGACGCCTTCACCAAATACCGAGTTCGGGATCAAAGGCGTGGGCGAGGGAGGCGCGATCCCGCCGCCCGCGGCGATCTTCAATGCCGTGAACGATGCGCTTCGCTCGTTGTCGGTTGAAGTTAGTGAAACCCCGCTCTCGCCCCGACGCTTGCTTTCGGCTCTCGCGGCCGGGCGGGCCTCTGTCATAGGCGGCGCCTCGTGAAGGCTGCCGCCTTCGAATACGTTCGGCCGGCCGGACTGAAGGATGCCCTTGCGATCCTAGCCGAGGGAAGAGGCTCCGCACGGCCGATCGCTGGCGGGCAGTCGCTCGGCCCGATGCTGAACCTTCGCCTCGTCCGTCCGGACATGCTGGTCGACATCGCCCGGCTTCACGAACTGTCCCGGGTCGAGGATCTCGGGCAGAGCTGGCTGGTCGGAGCGGCCATCACTCATGCCGCGCTCGAGGACGGGACGACGCTGGTCGGGCCAGGAGGCATGATCTCGCATGTCGCTCGCGGAATTGCCTACAGGGCTGTGCGCAACCGCGGCACCGTCGGAGGAGGCCTCGCCCATGCCGATTCTGCCGCCGACTGGCCGCTAGCCTTCGGCGCGCTTGGAGCGATCGTCCATGTGGCCAGCGCATCGGGCGAGCGTCGGGTTCCGATCGCCTCACTGATCACTGGTCCGTTCGAGACGGTACTCCGGGATGGCGAGCTCATCACCGGTGTCGAGATCCCAAAACCGAGCGCACGGGCTCGGTGGGGATATTACAAGGTCTGCCGGAAGGTGGGCGAATTTCCGGACGCGAGCGCCGCCGTTGTGTTGGACCCCGATCGAGGATGGGGCACGGCCATCCTGGGCGCCCTCAGCGGCCCCCCTCGGGCGATCCCTGATGTCGCGAGCCGCATGGCCTCTGGTGGGGAGCGGCCGAGTCGCGATGTGCTCGCCGATGCGGTTGCGACTGCCGCACCGGAGCTCGATGAGGTAGCCCGCCATCTCTATGTCGGTGCCCTCTGCCGAGCTGTCGCGCAGGCTTGCCACGCATGACAAATGTATCTCTGGTGCTGAACGGCGAGCCGATGCAGGTCGAGGTCGAGCCTCGAACGAGCCTGGCCGACTTTCTGCGGACATCGCAAAGCCTGACTGGCACCCATCTCGGTTGTGAGCACGGTGTTTGCGGGGCCTGCACAATCCTCCTCGATGGAGCACCAGTCCGATCGTGCATTATGTACGCGGTCCAGACGGACGGGCGAGACATCCGCACGATCGAGAGCTTCGACGACGACCCTATCATGTCGGAGCTTCGGGAAGCTTTCACACGCGAACATGCGCTGCAATGTGGCTTCTGCACGCCCGGCATGCTCGTTGCGGCCCGGGACATAGTCATTCGGCTCGGAGACCCGGGGGAACAGCGCGTCCGCGAGGAGCTCGCCGGCAACTTGTGCCGATGCACGGGCTATGTCGGCATCGTGCGCGCGATCCGTGAGGTCGGAGCCGGCATGGCGAAGCGAGGCATCCCGACCGCGCCGGTCCAGTCCGGGGCAGGTCCCCGGTCCATCACGGTTTCGGACCAGCTGACCCTAGACGCGTTCGCCACTGTCACTGCGTCCGCCGGTCAAGGTAAGGTTTTGGCAGGTGCAGCGAAGAGGGCCTCGCACACCGCGCGCCCGGAAATATCGGGAGGTATCGAGGTCCGTCAGCACGTCAATGTACCGCATGACGCTTCGGCGGTGTGGGACATGCTCGGAGACGTCCGGGCGGTGGCCGAGATGCTACCCGGCGCCGAGCTGATTAGTTCGGATGCAGAGGGGCTGACCGGGCGCGTCCATATGAAGATTGGTCCGATTAAATCCCTATTTTCCGGTCGAGCAATCTATGAGCGCGACGATGGGGCGCGAACCGGGACGGTGTCAGGGGAAGGGCAGGACAGCCTGTCCGGATCGCGGGTGGCGGCCAAGCTCGAGTTCAGCGTGACCACACCCGAGATGAACATAAGCCGCCTCAGTATCTCGCTTACCTATAGCTTGAAAGGACCGCTCGCGCAGTTCTCTCGATCATCAGTGGCTGAGGAGTTCGTGCGGCGCCTACTGCAAACCTTCGCCCTAAACCTGACGTCCCGATTGTCTGGTAGTGGCACGACCGAGGTCGTCCCGTCGGTGACCGAGTTGCACCTTGGCCGAATAGCCTTGTCGACGCTAGCGGCTACCATCCGCCGTTGGTTCAGACGGCGCCGACCGGACTAGGCGTGTTGGGCAGGACAGTCCCGGCAGGTCGCGCGCTTTCGCTTGGTCGCGATTGAGCCGGAACGGGACCAACGCTACGCTCGAGGCGGTCGCGAACGAGTTCGTTGTTCTTCCTTGCAGTCTCGATCAGGCGCGCGGGGGCGGCGACTAGAGACCGGGCATGTTGTGTTGAGACGCTGCGGCCTCGGCACCGAGGAGACGATGCGTCGTGCCTTCCTCCGCAACCAAGGTGTCGGGCCCAAGGAGTATCGGGATCGCTTTTCGCCAGCGATCCATGACATGAATTTGGGCGATGAGCGCGCGATCAGCTGCAATGACGTGATTGACACTGGCAAGAGGCTCGGTCAGCGTAGTTGAGAAAGCGCTTACATGGGTAGCTATCTTCGAGGTGCGCCCGCGCGCAGGAGCGGAAAGGGCGGCGATGAGACGTTTCGTGTTGGCGGCGACAAGCGCCGCGCTCTGCATCCTGTCGACTGCGGCTCTGGCCCAGAAGCGCATCGCCATGGTCCAGGCTCATCAGGAATCCCGGTTCCGGATCGATCTCAACACGGGCGCGCATGACGAGGCCAAGCGGCTCGGCGCCAGGCTCGTCATCTACAATGCCAACAACAATCCGGGCCTGCAGACCGACGCCATTGAGACGTACATCAACGACAAGGTCGACATAATCCTGGTGCTCGCGATCGACGCGAACGGAATCAAGCCCGCGATCGAGGAGGCAGTGAAGGCCGGGATCCCGGTCCTGGCGGTTGACACAGTCGTGAGCGGCGCGAACCTCGCCAATATCGGCGTAGACAACAAGGATGCGGGTCGCGAAATCGGTCGCCGAGTTGGCGAGTACCTCGCCTCGGCGGGAGGCCCGCAAGACGTCGGCATCGTAGGAGCGCTGAACTCTTACATTCAGAACCTTCGCCTAGACGGCTTTAAGGAAGGGCTCGCGGCCGCCAACCCGAAGGCGCGGATCGTCGGGACCGTGGACGGCCAGAATGTCCAGAACGTCGCTCAGAACGCGGCCGAGGGCCTCCTCACGGCTCATGCGAACCTCGGCGCGGTCTACGCCACGGGCGAGCCCGCCCTCGTGGGTGTCCTCGCCGCGAGCCGGGCGCGGGCCGGCGGCAAGTTCAAGGTCTTCGGCTGGGACCTCAACAGCCAAGCCATCAAGGCCATCGACGACGGCCTCGTCGGCACCATCGTCCAGCAGGAGGCCTACAAGCTCGGCGCTACCGCCGTCGCGACGGCGATCGACCACCTCGGCGGCAAGAAGATCCCCCCCGTTGTCGCCGTCCCGGTGTCATTCGTCGACAAGTCGAACGTCGATGGATTCCGGGCGCGCTTCAAGTAGGAGGCGGTCCATGAGCGTCGGAGGCGTGGCGTCCATCGGACCGCGAGTGCGGATGTCGCAGATTGTCAAGACCTACGGCCCGATCCAGTCCTTACGCGGGGTCGACCTCAATCTGGAGCCGGGCGAGGTGCTTGGCCTCGTCGGCGACAACGGTGCGGGCAAATCGACGCTGACCAAGATCCTGTCCGGCGCCGTCACCCCGGATTCGGGCCGTATCGAAATTGACGGGGCGGAGGCGCGATTCGAGAGCCCAGCCGACGCCCGCCGTCGTCGCATCGAGATGGTCTACCAGGACCTCTCGCTTTGCGACACGGTCGACGTCGCCGGCAACCTGTTCATGGGGCGCGAGCTTACGCGCGGCGTCGCGGGGCTGCGCTTCCTCGACCATGCTCGCATGCATTCGCGGTCGCAGGAGATGCTGCAGGGCCTCGGCATCCGCATCCCCGATACCGGCGCCCTCGTCGGCAACCTCTCGGGCGGGCAGCGCCAGGCTATCGCCATCTCGCGCGCCATCTCGTTCGACCCGAAGGTGCTCATCATGGACGAGCCGACCGCTGCCCTCGCTGTGGCGGAGGTTGAGGCCGTCCTTGACATCATCCGACGCGTGAGCGCGCGGGGCGTCAGTGTCATCCTGATCACGCATCGCCTGCAGGACCTGTTCCTCGTTTGCGACCGGATCATGGTCATGTACGAGGGTATGAACGTCGCCGCCCCGCGGGTTTCGGAGACGAGCCTCGCAGGAATCGTGGAACTCATCGTCGGGCACAAGTTCGACGCCGCCTCGGCCCGCCTGCAGTGACCGCTCCCCTCTCCCACCCCGCCAAGCCGGCAGCACTCCGCTATGTCAAGCAGTCGCCGCTGAAACGGGCCCTCACGAATTATCCTGGCGTCATCAGCATCGGAATCTTCGTCACCGTCGTGGCGATGGTGTTCTCGTTGGTGACCGAGAATTTCTTCTCCGTCTCCAACCTGCTCACGATCTTGCGGCAAGCGGCGCCGCTCTGCATCGTCGCCGTGACGATGACGTTTGTCATCACAACCGGCGGCATCGACCTCTCGGTCGGCTCGGTCGGAGCGGTGTCGGGCGTTCTCGCTGCGAGCCTGATGAGCAGCTACGGCGTGCCTGTTCTGCCTGCCATCGCGATCTCGCTCGCGTGGGCGCCATGGTAGGGCTCGCCCACGGCTACCTCATCGCGTACCAGGGAATCCCGCCCTTCATCGTGACCCTCACGTCGCTGTTCATCTACCGGGGCGTGGCACTGCTGGTAACCGAGGGCTACTCGATCCCGATCCCCTCTGGCGGGATCCTGGCTTTCCTCGGTCGCGGCTGGTTTCTCGGAGTCCCCATGCCAGTTTGGCTGGCCGCGGGGGCGCTAATTGTGGGCTATATCATGCTCAATCACACCCGATCGGGCCGCTACGTCACCGGTATCGGGTCCAACCGCGAGGGCGTCCGCCGCTCCGGCGTCAACGTCCGGCGGGTCACGACGGGGGTCTACGTTTGGAGCGGGATCGCTGCCGCCTTCGCTGGTCTGATCCTGACCTCGCGTCTTGGCAGCGGCTCGGCCAACCAAGGGGTCATGTTCGAGCTCGACGCTATCGCCGCCGTCGTGCTTGGCAGCACTAGCCTATTCGGCGGGAAGGGCACGATCGTCGGCACCCTGTTTGGCGCGCTCGCGATAGCCATGATCCAGAACGGTCTCATCCTGGCCCACGTCTCGCCCTACTATACGCAGATCGCGACCGGCCTAATCATCATCTTCGCAATATGGTTCAACACGTGGCTGCTCGGGCGGCCGATCCGTCGGGGATGAACCTCGAAGAGCTGTTCCGGGCGCCCGATTTGCCGCGAATTGGGGTCCGGAGCGGGCAGGCGATGACCGTGCTCGGCCCTGTGCCGGCGGATGAGCTCGGCGTTTGCCTGATGCACGAGCACATTCTTCTCGACGCATCGAAGAAGTGGAGGCCGCCCTGCGGCTGTGCCGAGCCCGGCTTCGCCGACCGCCTAGTCTCGGCGGAGATGCAGCCGGCGCTGCGGCGCGACCCGGTCGGCAACCGCGACAACTGCCTGCTGCTCGATGCCGACCTCGCGGTAGCGGAGCTGATGCACTTCGCCAATCTCGGCGGCCGCACAATCGTTGACGCGACTGTCGGTGGGATCGGCCGCGACCTCCCGGCGCTGCAGCGGATCGCGGCACGCACGGGGCTCCACATCGTCGCCGGGACGGGGTTCTACCTCGAATCCTCTCACCCCGCCGGAGTCCGCGACGCAAGCATCGAGGATCTTGCAGAAGCCATAGTGTTTGACATCGGGGGTCTCGCAGAGCGCCCACGCATCCTCGCGGGGCTCATCGGCGAGATCGGAATCTCGCCGGATTTCACACCGGGGGAGGACAAGTGCCTGCGGGCCGCCGCGCGCGCCGCCGCCCGAACCGGGGTGCCGCTGTCGATCCACCTCCCCGGCTGGGAACGCTTCGGCGATAGGGTCCTTGACATCGCGGAGGCCGAGGGCGCCGACCTCGCCCACACCATCCTTTGCCACATGAACCCGAGCCTCGCGGACGAGCCTTACCAGCACCGCCTCGCGCGCCGCGGCTGCTTCCTCGAATACGACATGATCGGCATGGACTACTTCTTCGCCGAGAAAGGTGTGCAATCCCCGTCCGACGCGGAGAATGCGACGGCAATCCGGAAGCTGATCGATGCCGGGTTCATCGACCGCCTGCTCCTCTCGCAGGACATTTTCCTCAAGATGATGCTGAGGAAGTACGGCGGCCACGGCTACGGCCACATCCTACGCAGCTTCTTGCCCCGCCTGCGCCTGCACGGGGTCGGCGACGATGCAATCGAGATCCTGATGGTCCGCAACCCGCGGCGAGTGTTCGGCGGCGCCTGAGCCGGCCTACGCCGCCCTCGACGGAGCGTGCGGCCGCGCCGCACAATGACGTAGGGCGGCGTGACGGAAGCGGAATGGCGCTTCTCTTGGATGGCTGCACAAGCAGCCGCGCCGCCAGGGCGCCGATCTTCTCGTCGGTATCTTCGCACCGTGGTCAGAGACGTATTTGTTTGGGCCGCAAATTCGAGGTCGTTGAAGCCGGCAATCGAGATGTCGGTGGGCACGGATAACCCCCTGCGCGGCCGCCTCGATCAGCGGGCCGAGCGCGAGCTGGTCTTTGCCACAGATTACCGCCGTCGGGCGGGGCCGCGCCTGCACGAGGGAGCGCATTGCCGCCCGCCCGTCGGCCACGCAATAAGGCCGCTCGGTGAACCAGCCGGCCTCAAGGGCGAGGCCGGGCTCGGCGAGACACTGCAGGACACCGCGGCGGCGCGCGTCAGCCCTGTCGTTGCCGTCCGTCACCCCCGCGATTAGGCCGATCCGGGTTACGCCGGAGCCGGCCCGCGTACGGACCCTCCTCGCGGACGGTGGACTTCGTCCGCCCGTCCTAGCCCCTGCTGGGGCGTCCAGGAAGGGTAGCCGCTGGGCCCGCCGGCCCGGCCGTGCCGTTCATTGACACCTTTTCAAGTCACGGATACCTCTCGCCTCGAAGTAAGCGCTTACTAAACAGGCGCGCGTTTCCAGCCCGAGCATCCGAACGGCAAGGAATTCGATCATGACGACCCGGATCGACGCGGAGCGGCTCTGGGCGACGCATATGGAGCTGGCGCAGATCGGCGCCACGGCTAACGACGGTGTCTGCCGCCTGGCCGCCTCGCCCGAAGATGGGGCTGGCCGAGACCGGTTCGCGGCCTGGTGTCGCGAGGCCGGGCTCGACATGCGCGTCGACAGGATCGGCAACATGTTCGCCCGGCGCCGGGGGCGTCGGGACGATCTGCCCCCGGTCCTCGTCGGCAGCCATCTCGATTCGCAGCCGACGGGCGGCAAGTTCGACGGCGCATTCGGCGTGCTCGCCGGCCTCGAGATCGTGCGGCAGCTGAACGCGCGAGAGATGGACACCGACCACCCGGTCGAGCTCGTGAACTGGACCAACGAGGAGGGCTGCCGGTTCCAGCCGTCCTCGCTTGGCGCGGAAGTCTTCGCGGGCCTCTTGCTGTTGGAAGAAGGGCTGAGCCGGCATGACGCCGACGGCAAGCGGCTAGAGGACGAGCTCCGGGCGATCGGCTATCTCGGCGAAGCGCCTGTGCGAGGCACGCTGCCGAAGGCGTATCTGGAGGGGCACATCGAGCAGGGCCCGATACTTGAGGAGACGCGCTGCCAAGTCGGAATTGTCGAGGGCTCGATGGGGGTCAACGCCTACGAGGTCGAGCTGACCGGGGTCGAGGCCCATACCGGGACGACGCCGGTCGGACGCCGCAAGGACGCGCTTCTGGCCGCCTGCCGGATCGCATCCGCCGTCAACGAGCTCGCGTTCCGCTACGAGCCGGACGGTCGCGCCACGGTGGCGCAGATGCAGATCTCGCCGAACGTCCGCAGCGTTGTTGCGAGCCGGGTCACGCTCACGACCGATTGCCGCCACGCCGACCCGGACATGCTCGAGCGCATGACGGAGGAGCTGAACTACATCCTACGCCGCGAGGCGGAACGGCACGACGTAGGCATGACCTCGCGGCTGTACTGGAGCAATCCGGCGCTGCGCTTTGACGAGACATGTGTGGCGGCGCTCAGGCGGGCGGCGGAGAACGGCGGCTTTTCTAGCCAGCCCCTGGTGAGCGGCGCCGGGCATGACGCAATCCCGATCGCACGCGTCGTGCCGGCGGCCATGCTGTTCGTGCCCAGCAAGGACGGCGTGAGCCACAACGAGGCCGAATACACCTCGCCCGACGAGCTGGCGGTGGGCTGCGCGGTGTTGATGGAGGCGGTGCTGCAGCTTGCGCAGGCTTGAGAATGATCGGCAGCGCCGAGCGGCAGGCCGACCGAACCGCGGTCCGGCGCCTGCAGGACCCCGCTCATCGCCCTCGCAACCCATCCAGCTCGTCGTCAAGCGCCTGCCAGCGCCCGAGCAAGCCGATCAAGGTATTGCAGCGATCCGAGGCCCGAGCGATCCGAGCTCGAGCGATCGGCCAGGAGGAGTAAAGCGGTATGGGAACATTGATGCGCCTTGGATCCCTGACGGCGCCCACGCCCCGTAACGAGAACCACCGTATTGTCCAGGTCGTGTTCACGCCGAGCGACCTCGAGGCGTCGCGGATCCTCGGCGTCGAGCGGTCGACGTATTTCACGTCCGGGCGCTCACCGATCCATGCCGAGAGCCATTCGGAGGAGATCATCTATTTTCGCCGGGGCCGCGGAAAGGTGCTTCTGGGCAAGAACTATATCGAGGTCGGCCCCGGAAGCGCGGTCGCGATCCCCAGCGGGATCGAGCATCACGTCGTCAATTCCGGCGAGGACGTCCTGGAGCACGTGCTGATCTCCGCCGAGATCGGCGACTGTCCGGTGCAGGCGACATACATGGCGAGCGCCGACGACGTTCTCCCGGAAGACCAGACGCGTCTCTTGAGCCGGCTCACTTGCACGCGCCTCGACGTCGCCGAGGATCAGAAGACCGCCGAGGCGATCCTCCCGGATCACGAAGCCGTCTACACGCTGTCAGGGGGCTCCGTCATCGCCCATGTGAAGCTCGCCGGGACGGACTACGAGTGGCAATACGCGCTCGATCCTTCGAGCTGCTTTTGGATCCCGGCCGGCGTGCCCCACTCATTCCGGAACATCGGCGACATCCCCGTCCGGCTCGTTAAGTTCGGGTGCCGAGCCTGATAGGGGTTAGGATGGCGGAACTCGTGTTTCTGCCGGGGCGGCTTTGGCCGCCCCTAGACTGCCGCAGGCTGACCGGACGTGTCAGGCCGGGCCTCGTTGCCGGACCGGCTACGCAGATGATGGCAATTCTGAAACGACCACCCCTGGTGTAAAGCGCACCTAAACACCTGGGGTCAGCCGCTTTGTCTCGAGACGATAAGAACGAAAATGTCGGTCGTGAGCGACGCAAATCGCGACGCTCCTCGACCCACGAAGCGACGCGCTTCCCGGTCGCGCGCGATGTCGCGGCACGCGCGGCCGTCTCAACCGCAACGGTCTCCCGTGTGCTGAACGGTGCGGGCGGCGTCAGTCCCGCCAAGCGCGCAGCAGTGCTGAAGGCTGCGGCCGATCTCGGCTTCGTCGCGAACGCCGCCGCCCGCGCCTTGACCCGGCGACGCTTCGAGACCGTAGGCGCGGTCATTCCGAACATCGAGAATGACGAGTTCATTCGGGCAATCTCCGCCTTCCAGGCGGGACTGCGCAAGGCGGGCTATACGCTGCTGCTTACCAGCGCCGGCTACGACCTGGATATCGAGATGCACGAGGCGACGCTGCTCCTCGAGCGCGGCATCGACGGGTTACTTCTCGTCGGCGACATTCATCGCGAAGCGCTCCTCGAACGCATCCGGCGGCAAGGCCTGCCGATGGTGCAGACCTTCACGTTATCAAACCGCGAGAACTGCGTCGGGTTCGACAATATCGCGGCGGCCGCGAAGGCCACGAACTTCCTCCTCGACCTCGGCCATCGCAGCATCGGCGTGATCACCGGGACGCGACAGGAGAACGACCGGGCCGGCCCGCGCGTCCGCGGGCTGACCGAGGCGCTCGTAGCGCGAGGCCTCGCGCTACGGCCGGAGCACGACGTAGTGGCCGGCTTTGGCATCAGCGCGGGCCGCGACGGACTTCGCCACCTGCTTTCGCAGCCGGGGGAGCGGCCGACGGCGATCCTGTGCGGGACCGATCAGCTGGCCTTCGGAGCGATGATCGAGGCCAACGCGCAAGGACTGCGGATCCCGCAGGATCTGTCGGTGATCGGATTTAACGACACAGACTATGCAGCCTTCCTAAGCCCGGGCCTGACGACGGTGCGCGTCCATGCGGCCGACATCGGACGAGTCGCGAGCGATCACCTTATCAGCCGGATCTCCGGCCGGAGCACCGTTCGCGTGAACATCATCGACGCAGAGCTGATTGTGCGCGGCAGCACGGCACCGCCGAGCAACACGCGGCGCGCGCATTGAGCCCGGATCGAGATCGGGACGGAGCTACACTGGCCGCGAGTAGCCGATGGCGCAGTAGGAGCCGCCCTGACGCTCCTCGCTTACCGCATGGGGCTCGACGAGCCCGCGCAGCTGAGGCGCCCAGGCTTCGGCGTTGTCCCGGGGCAACCAGCCGATCCGCTCGCGGGCATCGCCGCGCCACCACGTCATCCGGTGGTTGTTCGAGACGCCCCAGACGATCGCATGGCCGATGTCGTCGGCCGCCGCAGCACAGGCGACGAGGCTGACGAGGTCCGGATAGGACAGCCAGGTCGCGAGCATCCTTTCATCAGTCGGCTCGGCTCGTGCCGAGCCGATGCGGAGCGAGACGGTCTCCACGCCGTGCTTGTCCCAATAGAGCTGGGCCATGCCTTCTCCGTAGACTTTTGAGAGGCCGTAATACCCGTCAGGACGCACTGTGCAGTCGCTGTCGAGGACGTCCGTCCGGGGATGGAAGCCGACGGTGTGGTTCGAGCTGGCGAAGACCATGCGCGCGCTTTCGAACCGCGCGGCTTCGAAGGCGTGGTAAAGGCCCCGGATGTTGGGGCCGTACACGTCCTCGAACGGCTGCTCGACGCTGACGCCGCCGAAATGGAGGATCGTGCCGCAGCCCTCCGCCAGCCGCAGGACGGCCGCCCGGTCCGACAGGTCGGCCTGCGCGAAGCTCGCGCGGGGCGGCAGCGGGTTCGGAAACGGCCGCAGGTCGGTGAGCCGGAGGGTCCATCCGAGCGCGGCGAGCTCCGGCGCGAGCACTGTTCCCAGGATACCGGAGGCGCCGGTCAGGAGGACCGGCTTGCGGGCTGGATCAGGCATGCTCGTCCTCTCAGACCGTGATCATGAAAACCCAGCGTCACCGGCGAGAACGGCCCGGAGCCGGGGCGCGCACAGGCGCCCCGCGATCATGGGGAGGGCACCGTCAATGCCGTGCTGCCCCGCCGATCATCGTGCGCATCTTTTCCACCGCCGCGTTCGGCGCCGTGAGCACCGGACGATCGAGCACCGCGCTGACGGCCTCCCGTGCACGCGAGGTCGAAAAATGCGCTAACATGACCGCATCCTGATCGGCAAGTTCCGGGGCACGCGCCGCCACGAGACGATTATGCGTCTCCACGTCTCCGCTCTTGATGCGGTCGATGGCGTCATCAACCAGGATGGTCGTCAGCCGCGCCGGCTGCTTCTCCCGCGCGACGAAATCCTCGAACTCGTCGGTCATGGTTTGCACGGAGGGTCCGAAGGTCGCCAACATGCCGATACGCCGGCCGCGGGCGATCGCCTCCTCGAACATCGCCTCGTTCGGCTTCAGGACAGGGATGGGAACGGCAGCGGCGAGGCGATCGATGGCAGGGCCGAATGCCGAGCACGTCACCAGGATGCCGTCCGCACCCATGCGGTATCCGTAGAGGCCGAACGCGACGAAGCGGTCGATCATTTCCTCCGTGAGCGTGCTCTCGCGGGCGCGATCGATCGACAGGCCGTCGTCCAGGAGATTGATCGTCTCGGCCTCGGCCCATCGCTCCGCGAAGGCGCTTTGGATGGGCTGCATGGCCACCGGCGTCGCGTGCAGCAGAATAATCCGACAAGCCATCGCAACCCCGCTCGAAGGCGGCCGCCGAGGCGACCAGCGCCCGAGGTGTCGGACGCGCGCCCGTGTATGCCGCACGCAACTCCACTATGAAAGCGCTTCCATTGCATTTCGAAGCCAGCACTTCAGATTGACTGGCGTTCTCCGGCGCATTATCGGCAAGCGCTTACATGCCGTGACCGCGCCGCGCTAAAGCTTGGCGCCTGGCGCAGCCGAAGGATGGGGCGCAGTCATGGGCTTGGACGCCAGCCGGATGGAGCCCGCGGCCGAGACTGCACGATCCTCGTTCCAGAACAACGTCGAGCGCGAGGCGAACGTCGTTCCGCGGCGATTCCGCGACCTTCTCGCGCTCGATGATTTCGAACGTCACGCGCGTCGCCTCCTGCCACCGATGGTGTTCCAATACGTGGCCGGCGCCGTGGAAACGGGGGCGGCCCTGCGAGGCAATCGCGCCGCGTTTGATCGCTACACCTTCCTGCCACGCATGATGGTGGACACCTCAAGGCGCGACATGTCGGTGTCGCTGTTCGGGCGCTCCTATGCGGCTCCGTTCGGCGTTCCACCCATCGGCGGAGCGGCCTTCGTCGCCTATCGCGGCGATATCGCACTCGCGGAGGCCGCAAAAGCGATGGGCGTGCCCATGATCCTGAGCGGGTCGGCGCTGATCTCGCTCGAGGACGTGATCGCCAGAAACCGCGACGCCTGGTTCCAGGCCTATCTCGCGGGAGATCAGGTTCGAATCGACCGCCTCGTCGATCGCGTAGAGGCAGCGGGGTACGGGACCCTCGTCGTGACGATCGACACGCCGGTCCTCGGCAACCGGGAGCACAACACGCGCAGCGGCTTCAGCATGCCCATGCGCATCACCCCAAGAGTCGCCCTGCAGAGCGCGCTCCACCCGCGCTGGCTGCTCGGCACGGTGGCCCGCACCTTCCTGCGGCACGGCGCGCCGCATTTCGAGAACACCGAAGCCGAGCGGGGACCACCCATGCTGTCGCAGAGCAGCGTGCGCAACCGCGCAGCCCGCGACCGCCTCAGCTGGCGTCATCTCCAAGCGATCCGGAAGCGGTGGAAGGGTGTCCTGCTGGTGAAGGGACTGCAGGCGCCGGCCGATGCGGAATTGGCGCGCGAGATCGGCGCGGATGGCGTGATCGTGTCCAATCACGGCGGCCGGCAGCTTGATTACGCGACGGCTCCGATGGACGTGCTGCCCCAGATCGTCGCCAACAAGGGCGCTATGAAGGTGATGGTGGATAGCGGCGTGCGACGCGGTACCGACGTGTTGAAGGCGCTGGCCGTCGGCGCGGACTTCGTCTTCGTTGGGCGGCCCATGATTTATGCCGCCGCCATCGGCGGTACGCCGGGGGTGGTGCACGCGATGCGGATTCTTCGGGAGGAGATTGATCGCGGCATGGCGCTGCTCGGGGTCAACAGACTGTCGGAGCTGTCGCCCGACTTCATCCTCAGGCAGCAGGTCTAGCTACGACGTCTAGCGACGACCTGGGCCGCATCAGCTGGAAGGTTTCAATGCGCAAGAATGCGTCCGAAGTCGGGCTGAGGGTCATGTCGGGCTTCGCGGTTCGGCGCGCCTTTGAAGCGGGCATCCTGGCCGACTACCAGCAGCGGAGCGGTCACAGCGTCCATATCGAGTGGGCCCCGACGACCGTGATTGCCGCGAAGGTTGCCGCGGGCGAGCATGCCGATATTCTCCTGATTACGCGCGAGGCCATGGACGAGATGGAGCGATCGGGCATTGTCGATCTGTCCAGTCGCGTCGAGGTGGCGACGTCGCGGCTCGGCCTCGCGGTCGCACGGGGTGCCCCTCATCCCGAGATCGGCAGCATCGACGCGTTCAAGGCCGCTCTGACGGCCGCACGCTCGGTCGCCTTCTCGAACGCCGGCGCGAGCGGCGCAGTCTTCGCGGCGCTGATCGAGCACCTCGGCATTGCCGACGCGGTTCGCAGCCGCGCGACCCTCATCCCGACAGGCCTCACGGCGGAGACGCTCGTGACCGGCGAAGCGGACCTCGCCGTCCAGCAGATCAGCGAGTTGCTGATGGTCGACGGGATCGAGGTTGTCGGCCCCTTCCCGGAGCTCGGTCAGACGGTGCTGTCCTTCTCCGCGGCGCTCACGACAGCCGCCTCGAATGTCGAGGCGGCGGCTGGCTTCCTTCGCTTCCTCCAGGGCGACGAAAGCCGCGCGAGGCTTGCAGCGAGCGGCCTCGACCCGATCGAGCCGGGACCTTAAGCGTTACTCCAGGCCCGTCGATGCGGCACCCACTCGTCGCGCCCGCGTCTGACGCAACCCTGCTGCAAACGCTTACAATCCTTGGGTGCCCCAGCCTAGGGAAACCTCGATTTCCCGCTACGGCCGCCAGGCGCTCAAGTCGCGCGGCGACTACGTTTCGATTGACTCGGCTCAAAGCTCGCCTCATTCTCCAAAGAAACCGCTTACATGTGCAAGCCACGGCAGACGCTACGTTCGGCGCCCGTGTACGAAACGCGAAGAGGGAAATGCCATGAGAGGGACGAAGATCCGCGCGTCGATTGCCGTGGTTTGCGTCACAACGATGTCGATCCTGCCCTATGCGGCACGAGGCAGCGACAAGGTCGAGCTGACGTACTGGACAATGCTCGATCACAGCTCGAGGGATGCGAGGGCCCAGACGGAGCGCGAGATACTGAAGCGGTTCATGCAGGAAAACCCGAATATCTCGGTCAAGGTCGATACGACGCCTTGGAATAAGCTTCCCCAGAAGACCATCCTCGCCGTCCAGAGCGGTGGCGGCCCGGACGTGAGCCGGGTCTCCTTCGGGCAGACGCTCGAATACATCAACCTCAATACGCTACAGCCGCTCGATCCCTACCTGCAGGGCGACGAGCGGACCGGCCTTCTTGGCGAAAGCACAGTGTTCGACGGCAAGCGTATGGCGATCGTCTACACGCCGGTGCCGAACGCCATCCTCTACCGCAAGGACCTGTTCGCCGCGACAGGCCTGCCAGAGCCCAAGACCTGGGACGACTTCTCCAAGGTCGCTGCGGCCATGACCAAGGACCGGGTCCACGGCTTCGGGATCGGGCTGAGCCCGGCCAAGAGCCTCGTTCCCAACTTCGTCCAGCCCTACATCTGGGGCGCGGGCGGCAAGATCTTCGAGGGGGCCTGCGGCGCCTGGGACGGCCCCGCGGGCGTCAAGTCGGTCCAGTTCCTCCTCGACATGATGAACGTGCACAAGGCGATGCCATCGGACGTGCTGCGCCTCACCAACGACGACGTGCTCGACGGCTTCCGGGCGGGCAGGTTCGCAAGCGTGGTAGAGGAGGCCTCGCGGGCTTCCACGGCCGCATCTTCCGACATCACCAAGGGCAAGGTCGGCCTGTGGCGCTTCCCCTCGGATTCGTCAGCCAAGGGCTCGCCGCCCCATATCTATAGCTGGAGCATCGGCGTTTCCAGCGCCAGCAAGCACCCGCAGGAGGCTGCTCGCCTCGTCAAGTTCATGACGGCGGCCGCGGCCGACCACATCAAGGCGGAGACCTCCGGCGAGTTGCCGGCCCGGGCGTCTTCACTCGCCGGCATCAAGTTTAATCCCGCTAACGCGGCCGTCTCCGAGGCTTTCGTCACGTATCTCGCCGACTTCGAGGGCTCGCCGCAGGTCTATCCTAAGAACCCGGCCAAGTTCCACGACCTAGTCATCCAGGCAATCCAGCAGGTCGCCGTGGAAAAGGTTCCGGTGCAGAAAGCCCTGACCGATAGCGTCGCGGCGTATGACAGGGCGGTCGGGTGCCGGTAGCAGTCACCTCGCCCCGCGGGGAGAGCCTGCTAGCCTACGCCTTCATGGCGCCGGCCGTGCTCCTGATTGCCGGGGTGACAGGATACGGCACCTACTCGGCCTTCGACTACAGCCTCTACGAGGCGACGATCGCGCTGAAGAAGCGCTTCGTCGGCCTCGCCAATTTCCGGGAGATGTTCGCGGACTCGAGCACGCGCGGCAACGTTTGGACGACGGGCATCTACCTGCTGGCCGGCGTGCCGGCCACGGTGGCGCTGGGGCTCGGACTGGCCCTCCTCCTGGATGTGCGCGTCCGGCTCGCAGGCCTGTTCCGAACCCTTCTCATCGTTCCCTGGATAACCTCCCTGGTGATCACGGCCCTCCTCTGGAGGTTCGTCCTCAACGGTGACCTGGGTCCTCTGCCCCGCGCGTTAGAGTCGGTCGGCCTGTCGGGCATCCAGTTCCTGGACCAGACCTGGGCCATGCCGTCCCTCGTCCTGGCCTCGGCCTGGAACGGCTACGCCTTTTCGATGATCCTCCTCCTGGCCTCCTTGCAGCAGATCCCCGAGAGCGTCGGCCGCGCGGCCCGCGTGGATGGCCTCTCACCGTGGCTGGTCTTCCGCCACATCCTCCTGCCGCATCTGACGCCAACGCTGCTCATCGTGACGATCGTCGCGTCCATGCACTACCTGAACATGATCGAGCTGCCGCTGATCCTCACCGGAGGCGGCCCCGGCCGGCAGACCGAGATCCTGCCCCTCCGGCTGTATCGGGAAGCCTTCGACTACTACAATACGGGCTATGCCTCGGCCATGTCCGTGGTGGTCTTTGCATTCAACTGCGTCCTGACCGTCTTCTACATTCTCGCCGCGCGACGCCGGGCGACCTAGATGACCCGCAATCCCGCACTTGCTTCGGGGAGGTGAGCCGTGCCGGTGAGCCGAATGTCCTCGTTCATCGTCTACAGCCTGCTGCTGCTCGCCTGCGTGTTCGCGCTCTTCCCGCTCGCCTGGAGCTTTGCCACCTCGCTGAAGGGCGAGGCGGAGGTCGTCGCCTATCCACCCGTCTGGATCCCGAATTCGCCGACCCTCGAGAACTATGCGAACGTCCTGACCTCTGGCCTGCCCTACTACGTCCTGAACAGCGTCTTGGTCGCCGCCCTTACCATCGTCCTGTCCCTCGCGATCGCCGCCCATGCCGGCTACGCGGTCTCCCGCTTCTCCTTCCGGGGGCGGGACGCGCTGCTGTACCTGATCCTCGCCTCCATGATGGTGGCCCGGGTCGCCAATATCGTTCCGCTCTACATCCTCGGCTCCAGGCTCGGCCTGCTCGACACCAAGCTGGCCCTGGTCCTCGTATACAGCGGTTGGCAGATGCCGATCGCGGTCTGGCTGCTCAAGGACTTCTTCGCGAACGTGCCGCCCAGTCTCGACCGGGCAGCGCAGGTCGACGGCTATGGCGCCCTTGCGATCTTCTACCGGATCGCCCTGCCGCTCGTCCGGCCCGGGCTCGCCGCGGCCGCCATCCTGATCTTCATGTTCGTCTGGAACGACTTCATCCTGGCCGTGACGCTGACGACGTCCGAACCCAACCGCATGGTGACGGTCGGGCTCTACAACTACGTCGGCCAGTTCGGCATCCAGTGGGGCGAGCTTACGGCCGCGGTGACGGTCGCGCTGCTCCCGGTCCTGGTCCTCTTCGCTTTCGTGCAGAGGACGCTGACCCAGGGCCTCACGGCCGGGGCCGTGAAGGGCTAGGCCGATGCCAACCTCATCCAGACCGGAGACGGGATCCTGATGGCAGAGATACGCGTCTCGCACCTGTCGAAGTCCTTCGACGGCAAGAATGCCGTCCGCGACGTCAGCCTGACGGTCGCGGACGGGGAGTTTTTCAGCCTCCTGGGACCCTCGGGCTGCGGCAAGTCCACGCTGCTCGCGCTCCTGTGCGGCCTAGAGGCCCCTTCGGCGGGACGCATCCACATCGGCGGCAAGGATGTCACCGACATCCCCCCGAAGCATCGCGGCATCGCGATGGTGTTTCAGGACTACGCGCTCTATCCGCACATGACGACGCGGGACAACCTGGCGCTGCCGATGAAGGCCGCGAAGGCGAGCCGGTCCGAGATCGAGCGCCGGATACGTGAGGTCAGCACCGTGCTGGCGATCGAGGATTTCCTCGACAGCTACCCGCGGCACCTGAGCGGAGGGCAGCGGCAGCGGGTGGCGCTCGGCCGCGCCCTTGTGCGGGACCCCCAGGTCTTCCTGATGGACGAGCCCTTGTCGAACCTCGACGCTCGGCTGCGTATTCAGATGCGCACGGAGCTTCGGCTGCTGAAGGAGCGGCTCGGCGCGACCGTCATCTACGTCACGCACGATCAGGCCGAAGCCATGACGCTGTCGGACCGCATGGCCGTCATGGCCGAGGGCGAGCTGCAGCAGGTGGGAACGCCGATCGCGCTCTACAGCCGGCCCGCGAACCGCTTCGTCGCGTCGTTCCTGGGAGACATCGGCATCAACATGATGGACGCCATCCTGGACCGCGGTGGCAAGGGCGGGCTCCGCATTGAGGGGGGTCCCTCGCTCACCCTGGACGACCCCGTCCTCGGGGACGCAGCCGCCAGCGCCCCGGCGCGCCTGCCGGTCGCGGTCGGAATTCGGCCGGAGCATGTGGGACTGCACCGAGTGAAGGGAACCGGCATGGCGGACGGCACCGTCATCCTGTGCGAGCAGCTTGGGTCGGAGCAGCATGTCCACGTCCGGATGGGCGAGCACATGATCGTCGCCCGTGCGCCGCCCACCGCCGGATATCAGCTTCAGGACACGATCTTCGTCAGCTTCCCGGGCGAGGCGCTGCGCATCTTCGACCGGGCCACGGGCCGATCGCTCGCGCCCTTGTCGGACCTCGAGGGAGCTGAGCACGGCGGAAACCACACCGATCGATCAGAGGGCGTGGAATCCCGATCTTCGATTGCTCGCGTGCGTAGCGAACTCGGTTCAAACAGGAGGAACGCGGGATGAGTGCGCAAGCCGCCGGTGATGTCGCCGGCTATCCCAAACGGGCCGACATGCAGCGAGGCCTCGATGCTGGTGCTGTCCGCGAGCTGATGGTCGGCGGGATCGACGTGCACATCCACACGAATCCCCATGTGTTCCCGCTCGCCCATTCGCAGGACGTCATCGGCCTTGCGACCGATGCGCATGCCGCCGGGATGCGGGCTCTGGTCATCAAGGATATCGGGCCGTCGACGACCGGGACCGCTTACGTGGCGAGCCGCTTGGGGCCGGGCATCCCTGTCTACGGAGCCCATGTCATGAACCTCGCGAGCGGCGGCATCAATCCGCGCGCCGTCTGGGTGGCGCTGACGCATGGCGACGGCGCAAGGGTCGTGCATTTTCCAACCGGCGACACCCTCAACCACCACGATTACCGCAAGCGCTTCTACGCGGGCGTCAACCTGCCTCTCGAGGAAGAGGAGGCCGTCACGGTCACGCGGGACGGACGCCTCAAGCAGGAGGTGCGGGACGTCATCGCCCTGGTGAAGGAATTCGACGCCTGCCTGGCGACCTGCCACATCTCCGCCGAGGAGAGCCACCTCGTGGTGCGCGAGGCCCGTGACCAGGGCCTCAAACGGATTATCCTCAGCCATTCCCAATGGGCCATGACGCGGCTCACCATGGCGGATGTCAAGGAACTCGCCGAGCTCGGCTGTCTGGTCGAGTTCGATTTCGGCCTGATGATGCCCTACATGCACTTCGTGCACGGAGAGACACCCAAGGACCCGCGCGAAATCGCAGCCGCCATGAAGGAGATCGGACCGGAGCGCTGCTTCATCAGCTCCGACCTCGGCCAGCTCTATTCCCCGCTGCCGGTGGAGGGCATGCGCACCTACATCGCGATCTTGCTGAAGGTCGGCATCACCCCCGACGAGATCCGCAGGATGTTCCACCACAACCCAGCGCGCATCGTCGGCTTCGAGGGCTGGTAGCGATGTCGCTCCTCCCTGCGCTGCCGGCCGCCCCGCGATCCCGCTGACGTCATGGGATCGTCGACCCTCCCGCTCGTACCCCCGACGGGCACCCGCAGCCGCGGATGGCGGCCCCGTGGCGAGAATTACAAGGGATACCTGTTCGTCGCGCCGGCCGTGCTCCTGCTCGTGCTCTTCGCCGCGTACCCGCTCGCGTCGACCCTCTGGCTGAGCCTGCACGACGTCGAGGTGTTCAGCGCTGCGCCCGAATTCAGCGGGCTTGCGAATTACCGCCGGCTCTTCTCGTCAGCTGGTTTCTGGGAAGGTCTCGTCAATGGGCTGGTGTTCAGCTTCTTCACGGTCGTCCTTCAGCTTCTCGTGGGCATCGCGACCGCCCTGCTGTTGAACAACGCCTTCCGGGGACGCGCCCTCGTGCGGGGACTGATCCTCTTCCCCTTCGTCGCCCCGACGATCGTGGCTGTGCTGATCTGGAAGTGGATCCTCAACGATCTCTACGGTGTCGCCAACCTCGCCCTGATGGAGTTCGGCATCATCAAGGAGAGCATCGCCTGGCTCGGCTCACCGGAATTCGCCATGCCAAGCGTTGTCCTGATCAACGTCTGGATGTTCTTCCCCTTCATCACCATCCAGGTGCTGGCACGTCTTCAGGTCATCCCGGGCGATCTGTACGAGGCGGCCCGCATCGACGGCGCCGGCCCGCTGCAGCGCTTCTGGTATGTGACGCTGCCCGAGCTGCGCTCCACGATCCTGCTCGTCGTGTTCATCCGGGGCCTGTGGATGTTCAACAAGTTCGACACGATCTGGCTGCTGACGCAGGGCGGCCCCGTGGGAAAGACCGCGACCTTGCCGATCCTCGCCTACATGCAGGCCTTCCAGGAGTACCAGCTCGGCGCGGGCGCCGCGACTTCGGCATGCATCTTCATGCTGCTCGCCCTGTTCGGCGTCTGGTACGCCCGTAAGCTCAAGCAGGAGGACGGCCGGTGAGCATCACGGGCCGTACCCTCCTCTGGGCGACCATCGTCCTGACGGTCTGCATCGTCGGGTTTCCCCTGTACTGGATGGTCATCTCGTCGGTGAAGCCGTTTTCGGAGCTGTTCAGCCGGACGCTGGCCCTCCTGCCGTCGACGCAGCTCACCTTCGACAACTATGCGCGCCTGCTGCGCGACACCCCGTTCCCACGGTACTTCCTCAACAGCCTGATCGTGTCGACGCTGGCGACGGCCGGCTGCATGGTCGCGGGCATCCTCGCGGCTTTCGGGGTGACGCGGTTCAAGTTCGTCGGCCGGGACCTTATCGCGAGCAGCGTGCTGTTCACCTACATGTTTCCGCCGATCCTGCTGTCGATCCCGCTCTTCGTCATGTTGAAGAATGTCGGCCTCATCAACAGTCTGCTCGGGCTCGCGCTCGCGCACGTTGCCTTCACGCTTCCTCTCGTGATGTGGCTCGCCATCATCTTTTTCCAGGCCATCCCGCTTGAACTCGATGAGGCGGCCATGATCGACGGCGCCGGCCGGCTGAAAACCCTGTGGCTGGTGGTCCTTCCGGTGGCTCTTCCGGGCCTCGTCGCCATGGGCGTCTTCGCCTTCATCATTTCCTGGAACGACTACCTGTTCGCTCTCGTGCTGATCGTGGACGAATCCAAGAAGACGCTCCCGGTCGGCGTCGCCGGGTTCGTCGAGGCAACGAGCGTGGAATGGGGTCTGCTGATGGCGGGCGGCGTGCTGATCACGCTGCCGGTCCTGGTCGGCTTCGCCTTCGTCCAGAAGTGGCTCATCGCGGGCCTGGCCGGCGGCGCAATCAAAGGCTGACATCAAGGGGAGCATCAAACATGAATAGTATCAAAGCACTTCTCGGCGCGACCGCGTTGGCGATCGCCATGGTGCCGATGGCTGTGGCAATGGCGCAGACGGCCACGGTCAGGATCATGACCACGGAAACCAACCCGAACACCAAGCAGGTGCTGGAATCCGTCGTTGCCGATTACGAGAAGGCCAATCCCGGCACCAAGATCGAAGTGCAATATGTCGGGTTCCAGGACCTGACGCAGAAGCTGATGGCCGCCGTCGCCGCGGGCGAGCCTCCCGAGGTCTTTAACGTCCAGAACCAGTACGAGACCTTCGAGCTCGCCCGCCGCGGCATCACCCGCCCGGTCGACGGCATCGTCGAGCGCGTCGGGCGCGCCGACTATTTCGAGCCGATCCTGAAGGCCAACTCCCTCGACGGGAAGGTCTGGTCCGTGCCCTTCAGCACGGGCGTGAACGTGCTCTGGTACCGCAAGGATCTCTATGAGAAGCATGGCCTGAAGGAGGCCGGGACCTGGGCCGAGTACCTCCACAACCTTGAGACGCTGTCCAAGGCTGAGGGTGAGGGTGGCAGGTTCTACGGGACCGCGATGGCCGTGGGCGCCAACTGGCTGACCAACGACATCGTGCAGAACTGGATGTGGTCCAACGGCGCCACGATCTTCGACAAGGACGGCGAGGTCACGCTCAACAAGCCCAACGCCGTCGCAACCTTCGAATTCCTAGCGAAGCTAACCGCCTTTGCGCCGCCAGGTATGAACAACTACTCGAACAACGAGATGATGAACGCCTTTGCGACTGGGGCGGTCGGCCACACCGATTACCCGTTCCGGCTGCTAAGCTATCTCGAGCAGTTCAATCCTGCCCTGCTCAACGTGGCCGTGCCGATGCTGCATCCTGTTGGCACGGGCGAGGGTGCCCATCCGGCCGCGCTGCTCTACGTCAAGAGCTGGGCTTTCGCGAAAGGCGCCAAGAACCAGAAGCAGGCCGACGACTTCATCACCTATCTCGAGACGGGCGACCGTAAAGTTCGCATGATGAAGACTGTTCCGGTCCACTACTGGCCGCCGCTGAAGAGCGTCGCGGAGAGTCAGGACTTTCTCAATCAGCCCCTGTTCAAGACGCCGGCTGGCGAAAGGTCGCTCGCGGTGCTGCGGAAGGCCATCGAGATCGGCCAGCTTCCCTTGAGCGAATCCGGCGTGCCGGTCCTGAAGCTCGGGCCGGTGCTGCAGCGCTTCACGCTGGCGCGCGCGCTTGAGCAGGTGGTCATCCGCAAGATGCCGCCCGCCAAGGCCGTCGAGGCGGCGGTCGAGACGCTGAAGTAAGAGCCTGCCAGGCGCACGCTGCCCGCGACGGCCTCGAACCACGCTCCTCGCCGTCGGCCTCCTCGGCCGACGGCGATCCTCCATCTGCGCCGACCGACGGCACCACGAAACCCGCCAGAGCCTTGCCATGCGTGTGATCGACTTCCGCTCTCGGCCCAACACGCAGGAATACCTCGTCGCGCTGGGCTCGCCCGTCGCCCAGGACGTGATCCGCAAGCTCGGCTCCCCCCAGCCGACGCCCGCCTCCCTGGAGGAGTGGGTCGCCAACTTCGAGCGTGATGGCGTGGAGCGCGTCGTCTTCACCGGCCGCCAGTCCGAGGGCACTACGGGCCACGACGTCGGAAACGAATACGTGGCCGAGGTGGCGCGCCGCTTCCCCGGCAAGGTGATCGGCTTTGCCGGGATCGACCCGCTGCAGGGCATGCGCTC
Source organism: uncultured Enterovirga sp. (assembly GCF_964242715.1). Classification (NCBI taxonomy): domain Bacteria; kingdom Pseudomonadati; phylum Pseudomonadota; class Alphaproteobacteria; order Hyphomicrobiales; family Methylobacteriaceae; genus Enterovirga; species uncultured Enterovirga sp. The sequence goes on along the minus strand of NZ_CAXTAZ010000018.1, from coordinate 39,143 downwards.
CGTTCGTGCCGTGGAGCACGCCATTCGCGACCTGGGCCTAAAGGGGATCTCAGTCGATCCCTATGGCGGGCTCGTGCAGCCCAACGACCGCCGGCTCTACCCGGTCTATGCCAAGTGCGCTGAGCTGAACGTCCCGGTCGTGATCACCTGCGGGCCGCTGCCATTCCCGGGGCCTCGTCTGGCCCACGGCGACGTCAACTGCATCGACGACGTCGCCTGTGATTTCCCGGAACTGCCGATCGTCATCGACCATTCGGGATGGCCCTGGGTGACGGAGACCATCGCCATCGCGTTCCGGCACCAGAACGTCTTCATCGACACGTCTCTCTATTCGCACCTGCCGGGCGCGGCGCTGTTCGCAGAGGCGGCGAACACGATCATTCCGGACCGGATCATGTTCGCGAGCTGCTTTCCGATCGTGCCCGTGCGCACCGCCATCGAGCGCGTCTCCGCCCTGCCATTCACGCCGCACGCGCTGGAAGGCGTGCTGCACGGCAATGCCGAGGCGTTCCTCTCGCGCTTCGGTTGTATCTGATCACCTGCCAGCCGGAACGCGACGAGGGGAAAATGCCGATCATCGAACGATTCACCACCCATCACGTCTCTATCCCCTTCGAGCGCCCCCTGAAGACGGGCAATCACGTCTATCGCGACCTGGAGAACGTCCTCCTGGAAATTCATGCCGAGGGGCTCGTGGGTATCGGTTACGCGTTCAACTTTGCCCACCGTCAGGCTGCGGCCGTCCGTCTTCTGGTCGAAGACCTCGCCGAGGCGATGGTTGGCAGGACGGTTGCGGACGTGCGCGGCCATTCGGCCTCAATGTGGCGCCAGCTGAACTTTATCGGCCAGACTGGGCCGTCCGCCATGGCGATGAGCGTCGTCGACACCGCTCTGTGGGATCTCTTCTCCCGGGCCCAGGGCATGCCGCTCTGGCGCCTCCTCGGGCCGGTGCGATACGAGATCGAGCTGTACCCGACCGGCGGCTTCCTGGCCGATCCAATCGAGGCTCTGATCGAGGAAGCGCAGAAGCACTGCGCCGCGGGATATCGTCGCTGCAAGATCAAGGTCGGCCGCCCCGAATGGCGCGAGGACGTCGCGCGGGTCGAGAAGCTGCGCGCAGCCCTCGGCGACGATTTCGGGATCATGGTCGACGCGAACCAGGCCTGGAGTGTCGTGGACGCGATCGGCGCGGGACGGCGCTTCCAGGAGCTCGGAGTGTGCTGGTTCGAGGAGCCCGTCTCGGTCTACGACGTCGCCGGCACCTCACGCGTCACCGATGCCCTGGATATCCCCGTCGCGGCCGGCGAATCCGTCTTCACGCGCTGGGGACATCGCGACCTGCTCGAGGCCGCAGCCTGCGACGTGCTCATGCCGAACCTGATGCGGTGCGGCGGGCCCACCGAGTTCCTAGAAATTGGGGCGCTGGCGGCTGGCAAGCACATGCAGGTGTCCTCGCACACCTTCACCGAGATCTCCGCGCATCTCGTCGCCGCCCTGCCGAACGCGACCTTCTCCGAATACCTCCCGGGCTGGTGGGAGAAACTGTTCGAGGAGCAGCCCGACATCGAGCGCGGGATGTTTCGCCTGCCAGAGCGCCCTGGCCTCGGCCTGACCTTCTCTCGCGACATCATCGATCGCTACAGCCGTGACCGGTGAGCAAGCGACAGCCCTCTTGGGGAGCCGAATGGAAATTCGCGATGCCTCCTTCTGGGCCGAGCTGGCCGCCGCCGCAAGCCGCGACGATGCCTTGCGCGCCAAGTGCGAACATGCGCGAGGCTGTGCCTTCTCGGTGATGGTCGGTGAGGCTCGACACCTGCTCGAGTTCCACCGGGGGCGGCTGGCCGTGATCCGGCCGCCAGACCTGCGGGGCGCGAGCTTCTCGATCGTAGGGCCGGCGGACGAGTGGGAGGGTGTGCTTACGGGGGCCACCCCGTACGCGCGGGCGATCAACGTCCTGCACGGGCGCTTGCGGGTAGAGGGTGATGCACTCGCGCTCACGTGGATGACGCCGGCGCTGTGGCAGCTCTGGCGCATCTCGTCCACGCTGCTCGGGAGGACGACCCATGGGTGAGATCCTCGGCCGCTATGTCGAGGTAGGCGGGCGCCGCACCTATTTCGAGAGCTGCGGCGAGGGCGCTCCGATCCTCGCCATTCACACCGCCGGCCGCGAGGGCCGGCAATGGCAGGGCGTCATGGAGCACCTCGCCGCGCGCTACCGGGTATTCGTTCCCGACCTCCCGGGCCACGGCAAGAGCTGGCCGCTGGCGGGCAATCGCTGCCTCCAAGATGCGCACGACATTGCGGGCTGGCTCCGGGAATTCGCGGAGGCCGCGATCGGCGAACGCTTCATCGTAACGGGGTGCTCGCTGGGCGGCAACCTGTCCCTTCTCATGGCAGCGCTGTTCGACGAGGTACGTGGAGTGGTCGCGCTGCAAGGCTGCGACCACACGCCCAGTTTCACTGAGACGGCGCTCGATATCATGACTCATCCGCAGGTCAGCCTGATGCACTCCAACATGGATTTCTCCATGAGCCTCGTGGGGTCGCAATCGACGACCGAGGGCCGAGACTTCTCCGAGTGGGGTGTTCTCTCGATCGTTCCACTGGCGCAGCAGGGCGACCTGCGTGCCTACGGTCGCTGCGACATCCGCTCGCTGATGGACAAGGTGCGCGTGCCCGTTCTCCTCGCGCATGGCACCGAAGATTGGCTGGCCTCGAAGGAGATGGTGGAAGCGGCTCAGGGCCGCCTCGTCAACGCTCCCCTCGTCTGCATGAACTCGCTTCCCGGGCTCGGCCACTTCCCGCATCTGGAGGACCCAGACCGGGTCAGCGAGGTCATGCTCGACTTTTTCGAAAAGGCCGGGCTTTGACGGATTGGGGGCCGAGACGAACGGTGCCGACGTGATCCGGCCGCAGCGCCTCGGCCGATCAGAGCCTTATAAAGCTCAACGGGAGCGCGGTGCTGCTCGGCGCTATCGTCAGCGAGCGCGCGCCGGTGAGGGCGAAGGCGAGAGGCACGCCCGCGACGACGGCGCGCCCGAAGTCGAGCTCGCAATCGAGCACGTTGTTCATGCCGATGAAGCCGGCCACGAAACACGTCGCCTCAGCCGCGAATCCCACTTCAAAATCGAGAGCGCTGAACGTGCTCTAGTCTAACGTTCAGCCCGAACCACCCGATGGGGGCTGGCCAATCCACACAAGAAGTTCGCGGACGGGCGCTTTCCCCCGCTTTTTAGTTTCGCAGAGGCATCGGGTGTCAGAGTGCCTATACGAACTTCTCAGCGAATCGACACGGACCGCCGCGCATGAACAAGAGGACGGCTGCGCCCTCCCCAGTCGCAAGCGTCGCGAAGGGGATCGCGGCTCTGCGCTCCTTCGTCGACGGGCAGGACGAATGGGGCGTTCGTGAGCTCGCTGCCGCCCTGAAGCTGCCGCCCAGCACGGCCCATCGGCTCCTCGCGCGCTTACTATTGGAAGGTTTCGTCAGCTATGACGGGAAGAGCCAGAAGTACGGCGTCGGCTTCGAGTTCACGCGGCTCGCCTCGGCGATCATGCACCGGCAAGGCTTCAGTTCAGCGGCCCTTCCGGTCATGCAGGAGATCACGGACAGGACCGGAGAGGGCGTCTGGCTCGCGCTGTTCGATCCCCATCGCGACCGCCTCGCCTACATCGCGGAAACGAAGTCCACCCACACGCTCCGCTATCTCGCGCCGATCGGGCGAGCGCTGCACCTGTCCGAGAGTGCCTGCGGGACCGCCGTCCTGGCGAGCCTTTGGGCGACGGATGTCGCCCGTACGTCTAGGGCGGGCGGCGGCAGCGAGGTCCGGCCCGACGAGATCGCGGCCGCGAGGGCCAACGGATACGCCACTATGCGGGCGCGAGAGGTCGACTCGGCTACGGTCATCGCTGCGGCCGTCTTGGACGAGTCAGGCGCTCCGGTCGGCAGCCTAGGGATTGTCGTGCCGCTGGCCCGCCTGGAGGACGGCCAGGAAGTCGCCTTGGGTGCGGTCGTCCGCGAGGCGGCGCAGCGGGTTTCCTCGCGTCTCGGTTTCAAGCTGCTCGGCGGCGCGAGCGTGGGAAGCTGGATGGAGGGCGCGACGGTCATCAGCGACCTTATTGGGCGGACCAATCCATCGCTGGCGATGCTGCCGGCCCTTGGCGGCGGCGTTCGAAACCTCGAGCACATCCAGGTCGGATCGGCCGCCTATGGGCTGACGCTCGCGTCGAGCATCGCGGACGCGAGAGAAGCGCGCCACCAGTTCAAGCGGAAGTTGACCGACCTCCGGACAGTGATGCACCTCTCCGAGCTCTGCCTCGTCATTGCGGTCAGGTCCCACCTGAAGGTCCGGGACGTCGACAGCCTCGCCCGCCTCCGGATCTCCCCCGGCGAGCAGGGCTTCTCGGCTGCGCAGACCTACGAGGACGTCCTGGCTGCGACCCGCAACGCGGATCGGCGCCGTCCTTCGCGCCTCACCAGCATCTACCTCGACTACCCGGAAGCCAAGAGGCAGCTCGACGCCGGCACGATCGACGGGATTGTCTGGATGACGTCGTTCTCGAACCCGTCGCTTCGCGAACTCGTCTCCTCGGGTTCGATCCGCCTCATCGCGCCCGACGAGGACACGATCGGCCGCATGGTGTCCCGCAACGTCGGGTACCGGGTCGGCACGATCCCGCGGCACCTGTTTCCGGAGCCCCTCAAGGCGGACATCACAACCATCACGGTGCCGACGGCGCTGGTCTGCCGCGCAGACCGCGACGGCGGGGAGGTCTGCGAGGTGGCCCGCACCATCTACGAGCAGCGCGCCCTACTGGGGCAGATCTCGTCCGCCTATTCGCGCCTCGGCCCCGACTTCGTCCTGGACGGCCTTACGGCGCCGATCCATCCGGGCGCCGGACGCTACTTCGGCGAGGTCAGCATCCTCCCGCGCTACGCGAACGCAGCGCCCGAATCCGAGTCGCCAAATGAGGCCCGGCGCGGTCGAAAGGGTAAGGCGTCGGCTCCCCGCGAGCCGCGCCGGTCATCGTAGGCCGGCCTCGCGCAACAGCTCGAAGCACTCCGCGAGATCTGCCGGCTCGGCCGCGCTCGCGGGTGGCCGAACCGGGCCGCTCGTCAGCCCGACATTCTCTGACAGGGCCTTGGAGAGCGAGACATTGTGATAGCCGCGGGCGAAGTAGCGGCTCTGAAGCTTCTCGGCCAAGGTCAGGATTGTGCGCGCCTCCTTGGCGGCGGCGACGAAGTCGCCGGACAAGGCCGCCTCGATGAATCGTCCACAATGCGGTTTGTCGCGGGTCTGGACGAAGAGGGGGCGCGAGCAGCCCATCAGGAAATCGGGGGTGCGCTCGGGCATGGAGAGCTTCCCGAACAGGAAGTACTCCTCGAGCGACGTCGACACGGCGATCTCCGCCCCGACCCTTTCCAACATGGACGCGTAGGACGCGATGTTCATGGTCGACGAGTGGACGCCGCAAAGGTTCTCCAGGGGAAGGAGCGCCTCGACCATCTCGGGCGTCAGATAGAAGCCGAGCTCTGACAAGGTCGTGCTGTAGGCGAACATGCCGATGTCGATCCGCTCGGCGACATACTCGTAGAAGGCCCGGACGCCATCGGTCGACCGCGACCCGTAATAGGGCGGCCAGACCATCACGGCATCCGCGCCCACCGCCGCCGCGTGCCGGGCGAACTCGACCACCGTCCGCGACGACGTGTGGGACACGCCGACGATCACGGGCTTCCTGCTGTCCACGGTCCGGAGAACCGTCTCGGTCAGCCGCAGGCGCTCCGTATCCGTGAGCGTCCAGAACTCCTGGTGGATCGAATTAAGCGACAGACCACAGACGCCAGGAAGCTGCAGTGTGATCTCGACGTTTCTGGCGAGCGCCGGGTGATCGACTTCCCCGTCCGTGCCGAACGGCGTGTACAGCGCGGCGAAATAGCCGCGGTAATGGGAGCGGACCCAGCTCCGGGCGTCGGATGGTCGGTTCCGCGGCATCAGCAGGCTCCAGGACGGTGCGGCACCCGGACCTGCCGGCCGGTTTCAGTAGGCCGAGCGTCCGCCATCGGCCGGGATCGCGGCGCCGGTGATCATTCGCGACTCGTCCGAGGCGAGGAACAGCGCGATATTGGCGATGTCGTCGGGCTCCCCGAACCAGAACGGGTACTCCTTGACCTGCTCGGTCACCCGCATGGCATCGTGGTGGCTCCCCGGCCGACCCGGGATGCCGTAGGTGCTCCGCACCCTCTCCGTGTTGACGCGGCCGGAGCAGATGGCGTTCGCCCGGATGTTGTGGCGCGCATAGGTTCCGGCCAGCGTCCGGGTCAACGAAATGATCGCGCCTTTCGCGGCCGCGTAGATGTGAGCCTTTCCGGAGCCCCGCAGCGCCGCGCCCGACGACATGTTCACGATCGTGCCACCGCCGGCCGCGATCAGGTGAGGAATGACGGACCGGCAGGTCAGGATCGTGCCCCGCACGTCGAGCGTCATGGTCGTGTCCCAAACCCCGAGATCGACGTCTGTGACCGGTGCATCCACCGGCAGGGAGCCGCCGGCGCAGTTGAACAGAACGTGAATCGCCTCGAAATGGCTGGCGGCCGCGTCTGACGCAGCCGCGACGCTCTCCTCCGACGCCACGTCCGCTTTCAGGACGAGCGCCTGGCCGCCGCCCGCCGCGATCTCATCCCCGACGGCCTTGGCGGCCGCCAGATTGATGTCGGCGAGCGCTACGGCTGCGCCTTCCCGGGCGAAGATGCGGGCGGTCGCGGCCCCGATACCGGCCGCGGCGCCCGCAATGAAGGCAACCTTGCCGCTCAACCGGCCCGGCGGGCGGGACGGAGCATCCGCCCGGGTCGAACTCGTCATGCCTGGCTCCGTGGACGACGCGGATCGCCGCAGCTCGGCCGGCACCGCTGTCACAGACCGATGCCGTTGACAAGGCGGGTGTTTCGCCTATTGGAACAGCTAAGGTTGCGCTTTTCCTCTTGAACTGGAACGGGAATTGCGCGCGATGGCTTCCATGCATCTCGGAGAGCGCGAGGGTTTCATGAGGCTTTCAACCTTGATCGCAGCTGTCCTGATGGCGGCAATGAACGTTGCCACGGCTTGGGCCGACACCTACCCGACGAGACCGATCCGGCTGGTAGTCCCCTATCCGGCCGGCGGCGCGACGGACATCTTGGCCCGCCAGGTTGCGGCGAAGCTGGGGCCGATCCTCGGGCAGAACGTCATCATCGAGAACAAGCCCGGAGCCTCGGGCGTGATCGGGTTCGACTCCGTCGCCCGGGCGACCCCGGATGGGTACACGCTCCTGATGGGGACGGCGAACATGATTATCAACGCCGCTTTCGGAAAGGTGCCGTACGATCCCGTCAAGGATTTCGCGCCCGTCTCGACGCTCGTCTCCTCGCAGAACCTCCTCGTCGTCCGGCCGTCGCTCAACATCACGCGACTGTCCGAGCTGATCGCCCTTGCCAGGAAGGAGCCCGGAAAGCTCACGTACGGGACCTCGGGCGTCGGCACGCCGCTGATCACAATGGAGCTCCTGAAGTCGCTTGCCGGGATCGACATGCGAAGCGTTCCGTACCGGGGCGACGCGCCCGCGACCACGGACGTCCTGTCCGGCCAGATCGACATGTACGCGTCGACCATTGCCGGCCTGCGCGGCTACATCGACGGCAAGCAGCTCGTTCCGCTCGGGGTGACGAGCCAAAAGCGGGCCGTCTCGTTGCCCGACATCCCGACCATCGCGGAAGCCGGCGTCCCGGGCTACGAGCTGAACAGCTGGTACGGCATCCTCGCGCCCCGGCGGACGCCCCCCGAGATCGTGGAGCGCCTGAACAAGCTGCTCGTCGAGATCGTCGCCACTCCCGAGATGCAGAAGCAGATGATCGACGGCGGCGCGGACCCAATGTCGAGCACGACCGCGCAATTCGAGGCCTTGATGGCGAGCGATCTCGAGAAATACACCCGCCTGGTCAGAGATCTGAAGCTCGGGAAAGAGTGAAAACGCGAGTTCTGCAGGTCGGGACGCGGCTGGAGGCGAGTGCAATGGGTTTGAAAGCGTCTTTTCGGGGCGTCGTCGCCGCGTTGATCCTGGGATCGGCCTGGAGCGCCCACGCCCAGACCTATCCTGACCGCCCGATCCGCGTCATCATCCCGTACGCGCCGGCCGGCGGGACCGACATCGTGGTCCGCATGATCGCGCCGGCCGCCGGAGCCGCCCTGGGGCAGTCGATCGTGGTCGACAACCGCCCCGGCGCGTCGACCATGACCGGAACGGGCGCCGTGGCCCGTTCGCCGGCCGACGGGTACACGCTGCTCGCCACCGACTCCGCCCTCCTGATCAATCCGGGCCTCTTCAAGTCGCGCCTGCCCTACGACACCGCGAAGGAACTCAAGGGCGTGACCATGATGGCGACCTCGCCCGCCATTCTGGTCGTCAATCCCAAGATTCCGGCCAAGACTCTCGCGGAGCTCACGGCCCTCGCAAAGGCGAAGCCCGGCGTTCTCAATTACGGGTCGGGCGGGATCGGGACTGCGCCCCACCTCGCCGGCGAGTTGATGAAGCTCGCGGCCGGCATCGACGTCCAACACGTTGCCTACAGGGGCACCAGCCCGGCCCTGACCGGAGTGTTGTCGGGGCAGGTCGAACTCGCCTTCATCGGGATCAGCTCGGCTGCGCCGTTCCTGGCCACCGGGGAGCTCCGGGCGATCGCGATCACGGGCGGGACCCGTCACCCGAGCCTCCCCGATGTGCCGACCTTTAAAGAGAGCGGCCTGGACGTCGACGGGAGCTCCTATTGGGGCATCTACGCTCCGGCCGAGGTTCCCGACGAAATCGTTGCGAAGCTCCATCGCGCGTTCACGGAGGCCCTCCGGCTGCCGGAGAACGAGAAGAAGCTCGCCAGTCTCGGCTACGCGCCGATCGCCAACACGCCTCAGGAGCACACCGCGCAGTTCCGCCTGATGATTGACCAGTGGACGTCGGTCGTGGAGCGGGCGGGGATCAAGGTCGAGTGACGTCGTCGGGAGAGCCGTCTCGGGAGCGTTCCGTGGATGCCGGGGAGCGGAGCGACGGCCGCGAGGACGCGACGTCGCGGCTCCACGTCGTCGTGGTCGGGGCCGGCCGGATGGGCGCCGACATCGCCCTCGCCTTCGCGATCGGGGGCTGGCGGTGCAAGGTCGTTGAAAGCGATCCCGCAATCCGCGACAGGGCCCGCGCGTACTGGCAGCGCGAGATGTCCCGCCTCGCCGAGAACCTGGGCGGGGGAACCATCGCCTGTCACGCGAGCCTGGGCGACGCGGATCTGCCGGCAGCGGACCTCGTCGTCGAGGCCGTTTTCGAGGACCTCGAGCTCAAGCATGCCCTCCTGGACGAGATCGAGCCGCGTGTCGGCCCCGGGGCGATCCTGGCCACGAACACGTCGAGCCTGCGGATCACCGATGTCACGTCGAGGCTGAAGCTGCGGGAGCGGAGTGCGGGCCTCCACTTCATGGTTCCAGCGCACGTCATGCCTGCGGTGGAAATCACGCGCGGCGACCACACCTCGGACCGGACCATGGCCCAGCTCGTGTCGTGGATGAAGCAGATGGAAAAGGTCCCGATCGTGCTCGATCGCGACATCACCGGCATGCTCATCAATCGGATCCAGCATGCGATGTACCGGGAGATCTACCACCTGATCGACGAGGGGTATGCCTGCCCTCAGATGGTCGATCTCGCCGTCCGGTTCGGCTTCGGACTGCGGTACCACATTCTGGGCCCGGTCGTGTCCCGCGACATCCACGGTCTTCCGGTCCATCTGGCCGCGTCTCGGGAGATATATCCGACGCTGCACAACGGCAGCGAGCCGAGCCGGAGGCTCCGTGAGCTCGTCGAGGACGGGCATCGCGGCGTCACGACCGGGAAGGGCTTCTACGAGTGGGACCCGGATACGGTGCCAGACCGGCTGAAGCGGTTCTCGGAACTGCTCGAAGAGACCATTGCCCGGATGACGCGCCGCGGCGAGCCGACCGAATTCTGAGCCCGGGCGGCCGGAAGCCCGGGCCTACCTACCAGACGACCGGGAGAGAGTTCAGGCCGTAGATCGCGAGCTGTCCGTGGAACTCGAGCCTGCCGAGCGGGAGCTTCGGCCGCAGATCTGGCAGCCGGGCGACCAGGGTGCCGATCCCGATCTGCAGCTCCATGCGGGCCAGCGGCTGGCCGATGCAGTTGTGGATGCCGGTGCCGAACGTCAGGTGCTGCGTGATCTCGCGCGTGATGTCGAAGTCGTGCGGGCGATCGAAGACGCCTTCCTCCCGGTTGGCCGTCGGCTGATGCATGATGATCGCCTCACCGGCCCGGATGGTGACGCCCGCGAAGTCGATGTCCTCCTTGGCCGTGCGAAGCCGGCCCGAATGCGTGACGTCCGTGTAGCGCAGGATCTCCTCGACGGCGCCCTTGATCAGGTCCGGATCGCGCCGCAGCTTGTCGAGCTGTTCGGGATGGTAGAGCAGCGCCGCGAGCCCGACGCCGAGCGTGCCGGTCGTGGATTCGTGCCCGGCCGTGAGGAGAAGCCGCGCGAGGCTCACGACCTTGTGCTTCGTCAGTGTGCCGGACCGCACGTGGTTGACGATGAGCCGGCTCAGCAGATCGTCCTGTGGGTTCCTGTCCTTCTCCTCGACGAGGTCGGTCAGGTAGCCGTCGCAGAAGGTCTTGATCATCGCGGCCGCATCCTCGTGCGACATCGCGCGGGTCGAGATCCCGAGCGCCCATCTCTGGATCGCGGCGTGGTCGGAGGCCGGGACACCGAGCAGGGTGCAGATAACCTGGCAGGGGAGCGGCGCCGCGAAGTCCTGGACCAGGTCGGCTTCCCCCTTCTTGGCCGCGATCTCGTCGATCCGCGCATCGACCATCGCCTGCACCTTCGGCCGAAGCTGCTCCACCGCTCGGGCTGAGAATTCGCCGGCCAGGAGCTTCCGTTCCGCGGTGTGCTCGGGCGGATCCATCTGGGCGAAGACCTGGTAGTCGCGGCGCACCAGGGCGAGGGCGGCCGTCTGCGCGGGATAGTTCGGGTGCGCGGCGTCTGCGCTCAGGCGAGGATCCCGGAGCAGCGTCTTGATGTCGTCGAACCGGGTCACGAACCAGGCCCTGGAGCCGTTCCACTGGGTGACCTCGAAGATCCGTTCCGCGCGGCCCCAGGCCCCATACTCGGCGGGAGGCCGCATCGGGTCCTGGCGCGGGACCGGGAAGCGCCTCCCAGCGCCCACCGGGCAGCCCGAAACGGCCTGCAGGGGCGAGACCTCGTGACTCGCTGATTGAACGGGAGTTGCGGACGACATCGGTAACAGCCCTCACGGCTCGCGGACCGGCTTGCGGTTCCATGAACCGCACGCTACCGTTCCACAAGCTGGAACGGTACACAAGTTCACGGTAGGGCGCCGACCAAGCGGGGTGACGTTTGCCGACCCATCTCATCTGCATCGGGTTCGATTTCGACGCCGTGTCCGGCTTCATCGCCCGCGGCCTGACAACGCCGACCCCGATGTCCCGGGGCGAGTTCGGCCCCGTCGCCATCCCCCGCATCCTGGCCCTGCTCCGGCGCTACGAGGTGCCGGCGACCTTCTTCATCCCCGGCCACACGCTCGAGACCTACCGGCGAGAGAGCGATCTCGTTGCCGAAGCCGGCCATGAGATCGGCCACCACGGGTGGACGCATCAGCCGCCCAGCGACATGACGCGGGAGCAGGAGGAGGAGGGGCTGGTCCGGGCCAACGAGCAGATCCGAAAGCTGACGGGACGCTACGCCCGCGGCTACCGGTCGCCGTCCTGGGATCTCAGCCCGCATTCCGTGGACCTCCTGCTCCAACACGGCTTCATCTACGAGAGCAGCATGATGGGCGACGACTACACGCCCTACCGTGTCCGCCGCGGCGACGTGGTTACGCTCGATCAGCCGACCGTCTTCGGCCCTCGCACGCCCTTGATCGAGCTGCCGATCAGCTGGTCGCTCGACGACTACCCGCATTTTGAGTTCTTGCGGACGAAGACCACGATCCTGCCGGGCCTGATGAACGCGAACAGCGTTCTCGATAACTGGGTCAACGATTTCGTCTACATGCAGCAGAACGTCGATTGGGGCGTCCTGAGCTACACCTTCCACCCCTTCGTCATTGGCCGCGGCCATCGGATGCTGGTGCTCGAGCGTCTCCTGCGCACCTTAAAGGAGGGCGGCGCCGTCTTCTGTACGATGGAACAGGCCGCGGCCGCCTACGACGCAAAATTCCCGTTCGAATCGGACCCCACATGAGCCAGAGCTTCACGACCGCGGACGGGCTGCGGCTCGCCTACCATGTCGACGACTTCACCGATCCGTGGCGGAAACCCGAGACCCTGCTCCTGCTCCATGCCGCGATGGGCAACTCCCGGCGATGGTTCCAGTGGGTGCCGAGGCTTGCGCGCCGGCACCGCGTGGTTCGGCTCGACCTGCGGGGCCACGGCGAGTCCGAGATGCCGAAGGCCGACGACCCGTTCTCGCTCTCTCTGCTGGTGTCCGACGCCCTCGAGCTCCTGGACCTGGTCGGGGCGGAGCGCGCGCACATCGTCGGCAACTCGGCCGGGGGTTACGTCTCGCAGCAGCTGGCCATCCACCATCCGGAGCGGGTCGAGACGCTCGCCCTGTTCGGGTCGACCCCCGGCCTGAAGCACAGCCACGCCCCGACCTGGATCCCGAAGATCCAGGAGGTCGGCCTGAAGACGTTCCTGGCCAACACGATCGACGAACGGTTCGACTCGAACGCCGATCCGGACCTCGTCAAGTGGTTCATCGAGCAGGCGGGCTCGAACGACCCGGCGTTCATCGCGCGCTTCGTCCTCCACATGACCACCCATGACTTCATGGAGGATGTGTCGAAGATCACGGCTCCGACGTTGATCGTCGCGGCCGGCAAGGAGAAGATCGGCCACGCGAGCGCCTATCAGGAGATGAACAAGCGCATCCAGGGTTCGGAGCTTATGTATTACGATACGGCAGCCCACAACATCTGCGATGGCTACGCCTCCCGTTGCGTCGACGACTTGACGGATTTCCTGAAGCGGCGCGGGCATTAAGAGCCCGCCGCAGGGCCCGCAGTGACGTCACGGAACGAGGCAGGATGAGAACGCAGGTTGGGATCATCGGGGCGGGTCCAGCCGGACTGATGCTGTCGCATCTGCTCCACCTGCACGGGATCGATTCCGTGATCATCGAGGCGCGGAGCCGCGAGTACGTGCGCGGACGCGTGCGGGCCGGCGTGATCGACAGCGACGTAGCCGGCCTTTTCCGGGGGACCGGGGTCGGCGACCGGATGGACCGCGAGGGGCTCCCGCAGGAGCAGATGGAGATCCGCTTCGATGGAAAGCGGCGCTTCATCAACTGGTTCGAGCTGGTCGACGGTCGCCGGAACGTGATCTACGGCCAGCAGGAGGTCGTGAAGGACCTGCTGGACCGCCGTTCGCGGGACGGGGCAGCCATCCTGTTCGACGCCGAAGCGGTGCGGATCGACGGGCTCGAGGAGGACCGGCCGACCATCATCTTCCGGCACGGGGGCGAGGAGCGGTCGCTCCGTTGCGACCTGCTGGCGGCGTGCGACGGCTTTCACGGGATCGGCCGCGGCCGTATCCCCGACGGACACGTCAGCATCTTCGAACGCCAGTATCCATTCGCCTGGCTCGGCATTCTGGTGCAGGCGCCTCCCTCCAGCGACTGGCTGGTGACGTGCGCGCACGAGCGCGGCTACGCGATGCACAGCATGCGGTCGCCGGAGGTCAGTCGGAACTACATCCAGATTCCCCTGAGCGACGCCCCGGACGACTGGTCCGACGACCGGGTCTGGAGCGAACTGCACGCCCGCATCGACATCGACGGTTGGACGCTGAACGAGGGCCCGATCCGGGAAAAGGCGAAGTTCGACCTGCGGAGCTTCGTGTGCGAGCCGATGCAGTACCGTCGATTGTTCCTGGCCGGCGACTCTGCCCATGTCGTCCCGCCGACCGGCGGCCGGGGCATGAACCAGGCGATCGCCGACGTCTGCGTGCTGGCCGACGCCGCGCGCGACTTCTTCCGGACAGGCAGCGAGGAGAGCCTGAACCGCTATTCGTCCGTGTGTCTGGCCCGAGTCTGGCATTCCCAGCAATTCACCGCGAGCCAGACCCAGATGCTGCAGCGGCACAGCTTCGACGACCCTTACCTCCGCAAGCAGCAGCTCGCGCAGCTCGAATACGTCACGACCAATCGCGCCGCGGCCACCAGCCTCGCCCAGTGCTACGCGGGAGCACGCCTGAAAACGAGCTTCCTGCCCGACAGCGAGGGCCAAGAGTACCCGCGCATCTGCGAGCCGCCGCGCCCCATTTTCGGCTGATCGCCTGACCCGAGGAGACCTCCATGCCCGAAAAGCCCCTCTCCCGCCGCAGCCTCGTCGCCCTCGGGATCGGATCGGCCCTGATCCCTCACGCCCGCGCTGACGAATACCCGAGCCGCGTCGTCACCATCATCGTGCCCTTCGCGCCCGGCGGCTCCGTCGACCTCGTCGCCCGGGCGATCGCCGAACCGCTGGGGGAGAGTCTCGGCCGGAACGTGATCGTCGAGAACCGAGCCGGGGCCTCGGCCGCGATCGGGACGGCCGCCGTGGCACGGGCCGCGCCGGACGGCTACACCCTGCTGGTCGGGTCGACGACATCGATCAGCATCCGTCCGTTGATGCAGCCGCCCCTTCCCTACGACACGGCGAAGGACCTCATGCCTGTCGTGCTCGCGGCCTCCGTGCCGCACGTGCTGCTCGTGAGCTCAGCCGTGCCGGCCCGGTCCGTCGCGGAGCTGGTGGCTTTCGCGCAAAGCCGGGGGCGTCCCCTGACACTTGGCGATTCCGGCGTGGGCTCCCCCCATTCGCTGGCAGGCGACCTCTTCGCCCGAGAGGCCGGCCTGAAGATCGACCACGTGCCGTACAAGGGCACGTCGGCGGTGGTCACCGACCTCCTGGCCGGGCACATCGATTTCGGCTCGATCGAGCTGTCCATCGCCGCGCCGCACATGCAATCCGGGTCTCTCAAGGCGATCGGCCTCTCGGCCGCGAAGCGCGACCCGGCCTGGCCGCAGTTGCCCACGATCGCCGAGCAAGGCATTAAGGATTACGAGATCGTCTCGTGGTTCGGCATCTTCGCGCCCGCCCGGACACCGCCCGCCATCATCGACCGGTTGAGCCGGGAGATCACCAAGGTCATGGGCGAGGAGAAGGCCCGCAAGCTGCTCGTCAACGCCGGCCTGAGGGTCACGCCGCTGACCGGCCCGGACCTGACCGAGCACCTGGCGCGCGAGCGACGCAAGTGGGGTCGCGCGATCGAGCTCAGCGAGGGCAAGTCCTGACCGTCCGGCGCGTCCTCGCATGAACGAGCCCCGCCATTTCGGCCGCCACGTGCCGTTCCTCCACCTTCTCGGCGCGGAGGCCGGGACGGCCTCGGCCGACGTCGCGGAGGTCCGACTGCCCTTCCGGACGGACCTCACCAACAGCGCCGGCCACCTGCATGGCGGGGGCCTGATGGCGGCTCTCGATTTCGCCATGTCGGGTGCCGCCCGCGCGTCCGACCCGGAAGGGCTCGGAGCCAGCACGATCGAGATGCACACGAGCTTCCTGCGGCCGGCGCAGGGCGACCTGCGCATCCTCGCGACCTGCATTCAGCGGGGGCGGTCGATTGCCTTCTGCGAAGCCCGGGCGCTGGACGGGGACGACAAGCCGGTCGCGACGGCCTCCGGCACCTTCAAGCTCACCCGGAGATCCGCGGATTGAC
The DNA here is from genome assembly GCF_964242715.1 of uncultured Enterovirga sp. NCBI lineage: Bacteria > Pseudomonadati > Pseudomonadota > Alphaproteobacteria > Hyphomicrobiales > Methylobacteriaceae > Enterovirga > uncultured Enterovirga sp. The sequence goes on along the minus strand of NZ_CAXTAZ010000018.1, from coordinate 23,345 downwards.
GACGGCCTCGGCGCCGGAGCCCTGCCTCGCACGGAAACACCCATGTTCGGACACGAGTGGAAGGGCCTCCAGGGAGGCCGCCTAACGCCGCCCGCCCGGTTCAACTTCGCCGGGGACGTCATCCATGCCCGGGGCCGCGCCACCCCGGACCGGCGGGCCCTCATCAGTGTCGGTCCGGATGGCTCGGCCACGACCTGGACCTACCGACAGGTCTCAGAGGCCGTCGGCCGCCTGGCCGGCGCCATGCGCCACCTCGGAGTTGGCGCGGGCGACCGCGTCCTTCTGCTGATGCCCCGGACGGGGCTCTGGCTGGTCGCGCTCGGCGCCTGCCACCATCTCGGCGCCATCCCGGTGCCCTGCGTGACCCAGATCGGCGCTGGCGAGGTGGCCTACCGGGTGGACAGGAGCGGCGCGACTGCCGCGATCAGCAGCGGGGAGCTGCTGCACCTGTTCGAGGGGCTGCACGACCGGATCCCGGTCCGGATCGCGCGTGACCCGGCGCAGGGATGGCACGATCTCGATCGCATCGTCGACACGCCACGCGAGGCGCCGGACGCTCCGGCACTGCCGGCCGACGCGCCCGCGCTGATGTATTTCACGTCCGGGTCGTCCGGCCTCCCCAAGGCCGTGGTGCATGGCGCGCGAGCGGTCTTCGTTCGCAGCTGGCAGCCCTGGGTCCAGTTCGGGATCGACGCCGACGACGTGATCTGGACCACCAGCGACCCCGGCTGGACCCGCGCCGGATCCTGCCTGTTATACGGCAGCTGGTTCTGGGGCGCGACCTCGCTTATAGTCGAACGTTCCTTGACTGCGGACGACAAGGTGAGACTGCTCGACGAGCACCGGGTGTCGGTGTTCAGCGCCGTCGCGACCGAGCTGCGCCAGATTATCGGCCGGGCGTCACCCCGTCCGCTGCCCCGCCTGCGATTCACCATCTCGGCCGGCGAGGCGATGACTGCGGAGCTGTCCGCGAGCTGGTCACGGTTCTCCGGCTCCCCGTTGATAGTGGGATACGGGCAGACGGAAACTTGCACCTCGACACTGACCGACCCCGGCCGGGAGGCCGTCAACGGAATGATAGGCGCGGCCATCGAGGGCAACGCCATGGCGGTGTTGGACGACGAGGGCCGCCCCTGTCCCGCCGGAGTTCACGGCGAGATCGCCTTCTTGGGCGACAATCCGGGTCTGATGCTCGGATATTGGCAGGACGGGCAGGTTGTGCCCGCCTTCGCCCGCGATGGCTGGCACAGGACGGGAGACGCCGGCTATCAGGACGAAACGGGTCACCTCTACTTCGTCGGGCGCGCCGACGACGTGATCAGCTCATCCGGGTACCGAATCGGCCCAACGGAAGTCGAGAACGCCCTCATGCTGCATCCGGCCGTGCAGGAATGCGCGGTCGCCGCGGCGCCCGATGACCTCCGGGGCGAGGTCGTTAAGGCCTTCGTCGTGCTCCGGCCCGGTCTCAGCGGATCGGACGAGCTCGCCAAGGAGCTGCAGGACCACGTGAAGGCGGAAATCGCGCCCTACAAATACCCCCGCCGCGTCGCCTTCGTCGCGGCCCTGCCGCGCACCGCTTCGGGCAAGATCTCGCGCCGCGCGCTCAGGTTGGGCGAGCCCGCATCGGAAACCGCGTGAGCGGGAGGCGCAACCAGGACTGCCGCCGCGCGGCCATGAAGGAGAACCCATGACCGAACCGTCGTTCGCATTGGCCGAGGACCGGCAGCTGTTCTTCGAGGACCTGAGGGCGGGTGACGTCTGTCTGTCAGGCGGACGCACGGTGACCGAGGCGGACATCGTCAACTTCGCCGGCGTGTCGGGAGACTTCCACGCCCTGCACATGGACGAGAGTTATGCGGCCGGCACCGCACACGGGAGGCGCATGGCGCACGGCATGCTGGTGGTCGCGATGACCGCCGGCCTCGTGGTCCGGCTGCCTATCATGAGGGGTATCGAGCGCAGCACGCTGGGCCTCGCCGGCGTCAACCTACGCTTCCTGGAGCCCACCTTCATCGGCGACACGATCCGCGTCGAGCTGTCCGTAACCGAGACGCGCGAGAGCCGGAAGCCCGACCGCGGCGTGATCATGATGCGCCGGCGGGTCCTGAACCAACACGACCAGCCGGTCGTGGAGGGCGATTGGACGCTCGTGCTGAGGCGCCGCGTCCAGGCGATTACCGCATGAGGCGACTCACCTCGGCGACATGTCTAACGTCCGCTAAAATGCTCGCGCCGATGGCTTCTCGCGAGTGAGAAGCGTCAAGGGATAGCCGTGAAGACTGCCGGTGTCCGGTATGGGGGCCGGGATGCGATGGCTCGCCAGTTTTTGAGCCTGCATGAGGCGCGCTCGATGACGCTGCGCATTCGGTAAGCGAGGCGATCGTGGCTGGGGTGGCCGGGGCCGGTTCGATTTGGGCGGGACAACGGCCTCGGTGCCCTGGGCGGCCAGGACGTCGCGCAGGTGGTTGGCATCGTTGGCCCTGTCGGCGACCAACCCGCCGCATCGGCGCGAGGCTGGCCAGCAAACATGCCTCACCGCGCAACAGGCTCCGAACCCACCACGTGGCGCCTTTCTCCCAGGACGGGGCTCTCAGCACCTTCGACCTCGGCGATCCCAACATCGCGATCCTGATCGATACGACGCGCTGCACCGCACGGATGACCTATGAACATCGGGACTCTACGCACCCGAAAGATCGATCGAGGCCGGCGAAAGCGCTGACAACGCTGGTGGCGGCCGGGAGGTCGCCACCCCGCCGGAGTTCGCCTCCGATCGGGATGTCAGGCCCGGAACTGGCCGCTGTGGCGAAAGAGCAGGAAGAGCTGAACTGTAGCTACGCAGGCGAGCTGGGCCGCGACCGCCAGGAACGCTGCTTTGTAGCTACCCGCTGCAGTCACGAGCAGGGAGAACAGGGTCGGGCCGGCCATGTAGCCGAGGAAGGTGATGACGCCGCTGGATGCGGTCGCCTCAACCACACGGTCCGGCGGCGCTAGGCGGGCAACCTCGGCCATAAAGACACCGTTCCAACTCACTGCGAAGAACCCGGTTGCGCCGGCGACGAGGCAAGCAATCTCGAGTGGCGTGTGCTCCGGGAGCGAGCCGAACCCGCAGACCATCGCGGCCGCGGCGAGCGCCTGGACGGCGAGGTTTCGGGCGGCCGATCCCGTGCGGTCTGCGAGCCAGCCGATCGCGATCCGGGCGACCACGCCCGCTGCCTGCAGGCAGGCATAAACGATACCCGCCTCGGCCAGTGACAGTTCGCGAGAAATGACGAGATACGTCACCGCGAACGAAAACAGCGATCCCTGGACGATCGAGAACGAGACCGCGAGCGCGGTCAAAGTCAGAAGCCCGGGCTCGTCCCGGATTAGCCGGAAGGGCGCGATGACGTTCGCCGGCCTGAGAAGGTCGCTTGGCCGGACCGGGCGGGCAGGGTCGCGCTCAACATCGAGGCGCGTTCTCGCCGGCTCAATCGCAAACGCGGCGCAGATGGCGATAGCGATCGCGAGCGCGATCGCGCCCGGCCAACCCCAGGCGGCGGCGGCCGGCGCGAGGAGAAGGCCGGCCAGCGCACCTCCGGCGGGGGCGCCGGCCTGCTTCAGGGAAAAGATCAGCGTGCGGTGCCGCCCCGGCGCGGTCGCCGACAGGATGCGGCTTCCGGCCGGCGGGTTGGGGCCGTAGCCGATCCCGATCAGGACGGGCGCGAGGAACATCAGCGGCCACCACCGGCTCGCCGCGCAGGTTAGTCCGAGGACGGCGAGGGCCGTTCCGACCTGCAGCATGCGGACCGGTCCGAAGCGGGCGAGCAGCGGCGTGCCGAAGGTCAGGAACAGCACGACACCGAATGCGCTTAGGGACGAAAAGTGGCCGATCCGCTCGGCCGGAATGCCGAGTCCCGCGGTGAGGAGTGGTCCGACGACGGCAAGGCTCTGGTCGAGAAAGGACGCAACTGTCTGCATGCCTAACGTGGCGCCGAGCGCCACGATCCAGACTCGATCGGTAGTGCCTTTGCTCGACGAGCTTTCGTCCTCTCCTGTCGTCACTGATCGACCGTGATCCCGGCCGCCTTCACGATCCCCGCATAGCGCGCGATCTCGGCTCTCACCAAGTCGCCGAGCTGGGCAGGCGTCAGCGGCTCGGAGACGATGCCGAGCTTGCCCATGACGTCGCGCGCCGCCGGCTCAGCGAGCGCCTTGCGGGTCTCGGCATTGAGCAGCTCGACGATGGCGGGCGGCGTCCCGGCAGGGGCATAGAGGCCGGACCATACCGTCACTTCGATCGGGAAGCCGAGCTCCCGGAAGGTGGGTACGTCCGGCAACAGCGCGCTACGCTCGCGCGAGCTGACGGCCAGCGCGCGGAGGCGACCCTCGCGGACCATCGCAGCCGCCACCTCCACCTGGGCAATCGTCATGGGAACGTGGCCGGCCAGCACGTCGTTGAAGACCGGGCCGGCGCCCCGGTAGGGTACGATGCCGGGCTCGACGCCGGCAAGTCGCTTGAACTGCTCGAACAGGAGCCGGCTCGCCGTGCCGGCGCCAGGCGAAGCGTAGATCGGCTTCCCGGCACTCTGGCGCAGGTAGTCGACGAATTCGGCCAGTGTCTTCGCCGGCACGCTCGGATGAACGATCAGAATGCTCGGCGCGGCACCGAGCATCGCGACAGGCACGAAGTCGCGGATCGGGTCGAATGCGAGGTCGGTGTAGAGGCTCGTGTTGATCAAAAATGGGGCGCTGGCGACGAGGAGCGTGTGCCCGTCAGGAGCGGCGCGCGCCACCTCTCGGGGCGAGATGTTGCTGTTGGCGCCCGCCCGGTTCTCGACCACGAGACGCTGCGGCAAGGCCTTGCTCAGCCGGTCGGCCACCAGACGCGCTAAGATATCGGGCTGGCCGCCCGGCGGCGTCGGGACGGACAGCACGACCGTTCGGCCCGGATAGGTCTGGGCGGCCACCTCTAAGGGCCACCAGAGGTAAGCCGCGCAGACCAAGGCACAGCGAACAAAAACTCCGAAAGGCTTGATCATGGGCGAAGGTCTTTCATCTCTTCGGCCGCAGGTAGCGAAACCGTATCAACGGGAACGCCGCGCGTCAGCGAGAGCCGAGCCGCGGCCAGGGCAGCCTGGACGGCTTCGTTGCCGTCCAGAGACCTGATCGGGCCGCTGCGGGCCGGGTTGGGCACGTCAAGCAACGGCCGTGCCGCGACTCCGTGGTCTGTGGTCACCATGACCGCCGGGTACGGCGTTATTCGGAGCGCGCCCAACCTGCCGATCACCTCGATCTCGACCTCGCCGAGTCCGGTCGTCGGAATGGTCGACGGAAGGCAGCGGGACAGCTCGATCGTGGCGACCGCTCCGGGCTGGGCTGCGATGATCAGGACCACCGTATCGAGCACGGCCTCCCTGAACAGCGCGCCGCCTGTGGCATGGACCGAGGCGATCCGTCCGGGCAGGACCGCCAGAGCAAAGTCCAGCGCCTCGGGGCCAAGCTCCGCCAGCACGTCCGCGCCGCCCGCCGGCTCAGGGAGGCGTGAGGTCCGGATCGCGAGGTACAAGGACTCCACGCCGCCCAGCTCGCCGGCCGAGACGCTCGCCATCGCCAGAGAGCCCGCCTCCGTCCGCGCCAGAAGGCCGGAGCTGCTCCGGCGACGAACGTCGCTATCGGCCACGGCGCTCAAACCTTGTGCGGCGCCGGCCCAAGGGCGACCACGCGGCCGCTCTCAGCCGATTCGACCGCGGCGATCGCCAGTGCGAGCGCCGCCCGGGCCTCCTCCGGCGAGATCGGCAGCCCCGAAGCCGGGTCGGCAACGGCGTCCGCGAAGGCGGCGAGCTGCCTGTCGTATGTGGCCGGATTGTACTGAAAAAAGCCGAGGCTGCCCGGGAACGAGGCTCCCTGCGGAGCGTAGATGGTGAGCGGAACCAAATCGTTGTCTTTGGCCCGGATCGCGCCCGCGGTGCCGTAGAGCTCGAGCGCGTGGCGGGCTGGATAGCTCTCCGGCACGCCGTTGCTGAGCTCGCTCGATCCGATTGCCCCATCGGCGAACTGAACCGTAAATGTGAGAAAGTCCGGAATCGCGCCGGCCGCCCCCGTGGCGCGCTGCTGGGCGTAAACCGAGAGGGGCTCCTGCCCGCTGAACCATCTGAGAAGGTCCGTCTCGTGGATCGCGTTCATCCACGCAACGCCCTTCCCAAGCGGCGAGGCTCCGCCGGGCAGGATGGTTGCAGCCGGGCGGTGCCGGCGTTCGTTCTCCCGGAGTAGGCGGAGCCGCCCGATCCGACCCTCGTTGAGCGCAGCCTTGACCTCCAAGTACCGCCGGGTGTGCCGCCGCGAGTGGCCGACGAGCAGCCGGGTCCCTGCCACCCGGGCTGCGGCGATCATGGCGTCTGCATCAGTGAGGCTCGCTGCGATCGGCTTCTCGCACATGACGTGCTTGCCGGCCCGGGCGGCCGCGATCGCGTATTCGGCGTGTAGCTCGTCGGGAGTGGCGATCAAGACAGCGTCGACGTCGTCGCGGGCCAGGAGCGCATGGCCGTCCACATCGGCCGAGGCCAGGCGGATGACCGCTTCCCGGCCCGCCGCCTCCCGGTCCGGATCGGCGATGGCAACAAGCTCAAACCTCTGCGCCAGACGATCGATGGCGGGCAGGTGCACCGATCGTGCGATGCGACCGCATCCGATGAGGCCGAGACGGATGCGCCGCGAGGAACCTCGATCAGCTGTTCTGGGACGGATTATCTGCGAGCGCGGCACGGCGGCAGTGTTCGTGCCCAGCCTGTTTCGTCAATGCGTTTCACGCATGGCTCCGGCGCCGATCGGCATGGCGCCCGACGCCCGTCTTGCCTAAGCATCTTCCGACGCCCGAGCGTCGGCGTCTCAAAGGTAAGGAGAGAAGCATGGGGAAGCTGCCGGAGGTCGACCTCGCCAAGAACCCCGCCATTGCCGCGAGCTTCGAGCGGGTAAAGGCGAGCCGGGGTTGGGTCTCGAACCTGATGCGCTCCCTCGCCCAGGCTCCGGATGGGCTGCAAGCCTATCAGTCGCTCGGACATTACGGGCGCTACGGTACCGACCTCACCGAGGCGCAGCGCGAACTCGTCATCTGCGCAACCGTCCGCAATGTCCCCTATGGGTGGGGGCACCACGCTCCGCTCGCCATCCAGTGCGGCCTGAGGCCGGAACAGATGGAAGTTCTCAAGCGCGGCGAGGTCCCGCCCGGGCTCTCGGACGCCGACCAAGCGCTGTGCCGATACGTTTTCGCGTTTTCGTCGATGTCGGGCGTGCCGCAGGAGGTAACGGACGAGGCGCTCCGCCATTTCAGCCCACGCCAGGTCACGGATTTCGGCCTCCTCAGCGCTTTCTACCTGTCGGCCGGCGCGTTGATAATCGGCCACGACGTCCAGCTCGAGCCGCCGGAAGTCTGTCAACTGGAGCTCAACTGGCAGCGCAAGTGGCTTGACGAGCAGCAGGCGCGCGCGTGAGCACCTTGCCGATCCGCACGTGATGAACGAGGGCCGCGCATGACCGCACCGATCGTGATCTGGGGCGCGGGCGCGATCGGCGGCACAATCGGCGCGCACCTCGTTCGGGCCGGCCACGAGGTGCTGTTCGTCGATGTCGTCGTGGAACATGTCGAAGCTATCGCATCGGGCCGGCTGTCGATCGAGGGGCCGATCGCGAGCTTCACGGTCGGGGCCTCGGCCGTCACACCGGGGTCGATCGCCGGTCAGCACGGCCTAATCCTTCTTTGCGTCAAGGCGCACCACACCGCCGAGGCAACCCGGCAGCTTGCTCCGCACCTCGCACCGGATGGAGCCTTGGTCTCCTGCCAGAATGGTCTCAATCCGGTTGAGATCGCCGGGATCGTCGGGCGAGAACGGACGATCGGCGCCTTCGTCAACTTCTCCGCGGACTGGCTCGAGCCCGGCCGCATCATCTACGGCGCGCGCAGCAACCTTGTCCTCGGCGAGCTGGACGGAGAACGGACGGAGCGGGTCGAGGCCATCGGTCGGATACTGCGCGACTTCGAGCCCGACACGGACGTGAGCGAGGACGTCCTCGCCATCCTGTGGGGGAAGACCGGCTACGCCACCCTGCTGGCCGCCTCCGCGTTGACGAACGACACCATGGTCGAATTCATCGGCGACCCGCGGATGCAACCGGCGCTGACCGGTCTCGCCCGGGAGGTTCTGCTGACCGCCGTTGCCGAGGGCGTCACGCCTCGCGGCTTCCAGGGCTACGATCCGGCCGCGTTCCTCAGCGGTGATCCGCATGCGGTCGCCGCTTCCATCGAGGCGAACCTCGTCTTCAAGCGGCGATCGGCCAAGAAGCACAGCGGCTACCATCGCGATCTCGCCGTTCGCCGCCGTCCAACCGACATCGGGGCGCAACTGGCGCCGGTTCGCGCCATCGCACGCCGGCACGGCATTTCGACGCCGCTTCTGGACCAACTGGTCGACCTCGTCCGAGCGATTGAGACCGGGCAGCGGGCAATCGGGCGCGAACTCGCCGACGAGCTTGCGAGCGCCGCCGCACAGAGATAGGCCAATCCGGCCTGAGAGCACGCTTGCAGCCAAGGCAAGGTGCTGTGCCGGGGCGGCACTCCCTCGCTGACCTGCCACGGCGAGCACCTGACGCGCTCTGGTCGTGAGCGCTCCGATGACGCCCAACGGCAGCGCGACTCCATTCAGGCTCGTGGAAGAATTCGCTTCTCCTTCCCAGGATTTCCGAACCGCCACGTCCAGGAAGCTCCGTTGAAAGTTGGAGCTGGGCTAGAAGCGTCAAAATCGTTGTCTGCATCCCGGCGTTGGAAAACTGGCCTTTTGCTTTCGGCAAGCTCCAGCCCTCAAAGGCGACTAGGCAGCATCTCTGATCTGAGCGCGACCGTAACGGCGGGTGAAATCAGTGGGCGGCAGACCAGGTCCAAACAAGAATCCCTGCCCGATAGGACATCCTAAGCCAACCAGCCGTTCGGCCTGCCCTTCGCTCTCAATACCTTCAGCGACTACGTCGAGGTTCAGAGCCCGTGCCATCGCCAGAACCGCTCGCACAATGGCGTCGTCGTGCAAGTCGAGCCCGAGATCGCGAACGAAACTCCGGTCGACCTTCAAGCGGGTTAGCGGAAAGCGTTTGACCATGCTGAGCGAAGCAAAACCTGTCCCGAAATCGTCGAAGGCAATCTTTACTCCGGCAGCGCGCAGCGATCTAAGGGGCGCCAGGGCAGCATCGTGATGATGCAGCGTGATCGTCTCCGTTATTTCCAGTTCGAGCGCATTTGGTGGAAGCCGGTGGCGCAGCAAGGCATCTCTGACCCGAGCCCCGAGCTGACCGGACCGGAACTGGGTCTCGAAAAGATTGACGCCGATCTGACCAACGTCGAGGCCGTCGTCACGCCACGCGCCGAACTGACGGCATGCTTCATCGAGAACCCACCAGCCGACCCTCTCAGCAAGATCGTCGGCCAAGCCGTCGATGAACGCGCCCGGAGCGAGCAGGCCCTTGTCCGGATGTTGCCACCGCAGTAGCGCCTCGCAGCCGACCAGCTGGTTTGATTGAAGGTCGACCTGGGGCTGGTAAACGAGACGAAACTCCCCTTGCTCGACAGCCCGCGATAGCTCAGCTTGTAAGGCGCGCCACTCTTGCGCTTGCTTGCGCATCCTCGGCTCGAAAACGGCAATCTGACGTCGACCTGCCGCCTTGGCCTCGCTGAGGGCCAGCTCGGCCTCTGGGATAAGGGCATCCGGCGGCTGCCCGCTCGCGAACACGACACCGACGCTGAGTTCGCCCGATATCACGATGTTCCCAATCTGAAGCGTCTCCTTTGACGCTTCAACGCAGAGCTGGGCGAGATCGAGAACCTCGACCGCTTCCTTGCTCGGGACCAGCACGACGAACGAATCGCCATCTGTACGACATAGCGTTCCCCGAGAGCCGATCAGATTCGAGAGCCGCCGCGAAAGTGACTGGAGGTAGTAGTCTCCGAAGGCGTGACCATGCGCATCATTGACGTCCTTGAACCTGTCGAGGTCAAGGAGGAGGATGCTGACCGGCTTCGCCTCTCCGAGCATGGCCTCCAGTCTCTGGTTGCAGGCGAACCTGTTGGGCAGGCCTGTCAGCGGGTCCCTCAGGCGCTGCTCGACGGCAGCCTGCGCAGCAGCCTCCGTGCTCGACCAACTCTCCACGATGGTGTCGACATGGCTGGTAATGTGCTTGCCCATGAACACGATGAAGGAGGTCTCCAGAACGAGCGCAGCGATCCCGGTCTGAACACTCGCTTTGAAAGCAGCTCCCGTGACGAGCATGGCCGCGACGGAGCCGAAAGTGATGGCGGCCTGCGGGAAGACGGACAGGCGCATCATGCCGCCCGCGATCATTCCGTTGACGATGATGCCCACCAGCAGAGCGTCGCCGTGCGTGTGTGTGGGCCACACAATCCAGGGCAGGCTGCCCCAGATGACGCCGAGGATCGGTGCCCGGAACAAGATTGACCGGTATAGCCAAGGCGTCTTTGTTTCGACCGTCCACCTTAACAAACGTGGATCCAGCAGCATCGAGCCGCAGTAGAGCAGGTTGGTTCCACACCAGATCAGCAAGGCAGTATTGTGGCCATAGTTCCAGAACAAATACGATACAAAGACGCCGTTAAGAGCGTTGATCAAGACGGATACCGGGACGATCTTCGCGATAACGGACAATTTTCTGTCGCGGACGCGAGAGGATTCCTTCTCGAGTTCTGGCGCGCTGGAGCTGGCCATTTCGGGTTCGCCCTTGCTCGCTCGCGTCTTCATACGAGAGGTTCTTCGCATCGCCCGGGTCCTGATCTCGCAAGACCCTGGTTGAGAAAGGTGAATCGGTTCTCTGCCCGCCCCGTACACATGATCACATAGGTGAGAGGCTTCGGGGCCCAGTGACGTCCCTAAGGTCGAAGTCGGCGCGATCCGCCCCTTGACTTCGCGAACGAGGCCTTTCCGGGGTGCGCCGCCATGAGCCGAGATTGGCGAATTGCCCGGAAGCGTAAATTGTCGGCTTGCGTGGCGGTTACTGCTTCTACTCCGATCCCGGCTCTGCAGCCGGCCTACTGAGGGCCGGAGACCATCAGCTGGCAGCTGGGCCGGTGCGTCAAATGCAACTGCCACGGCTAACGGCGCCTCAGTAGGAGAAGGGCTACGATTGGCAGCCGGTCCGTGTTGCCTTGGAGCTCATCTGAGGCAGGGCTCCAGGTCCGATGGAGGCGGCAACGATGCCGTGGCTCGAAAGAAGCCCATTGAGAAGCGCCAGCGAGTTCGCTGTCCAGGTCAACGTCGAACACGGCCCCGACACAGAATGCCGGCCGGTACAATCGTCGAGAAGGAACCGACCTCGCACTCCGCCCAGGAGTATCGGTCCGGGAGGCGCTACGGGTCCGTGATCCGATCGGATCTTAACAATTGCGTTCCCGGTTCGAGCGCAAGATCGGTGAGAGGCACGGACGCGATGGACCGGGTTCGATGGAAGACCTGAGAATGGCTGCGCTGACAGTCGCGAGGGGCAGAGATACTCGAGGTCGCGCGCGCTTCGGCCTGACCCTTTCGCGGCCTGCATGAGGCAGAACGGGCGCCTTCTTACACTTTGGCGACCTGATCGGTCCTCGAAATAGCGGCCCTGTCTGTCTCATTATCCGCCGGTCCAGGCGACTTCAGAACCCGCTAGAAACCGTCGAAGGCCTAACCTCATGTCCATCCACCGTGTCGAGGGAGACCTTAGGCAGACAATGGCAGGTTTCCTGAGCGATCAGCTTGACTTCATTTTCTTCTTCTACGGGCTGGCCTTCATTCTCCTTGGGGCGACATGCTGGGCGATCGCCAGGCGCCCGCCACGTGATCGATCCTGGACGATGCTCGCTGGCTTTGGATTCGTCCATGGCGCGGGCGAATGGCTGGATTTGAGCGCTTTGCTCTTCGGGGATAGCCCGAGCTTCGCGGCGATCCGGATGGTCGGGATGACGATCTCCTTCGTGTTCCTGACTGAGTTCGCTCGGCTGCAGGCGGCCGGCATGGGGCACCGAGTTCCCGGCCGATGGGCCTATCTGCCGATCCTATTCGGGATCGGCGCAGTGGCGCTGTGGGCCGGCACCCTACCGGCTGGGATCGCCGCGAGGTATAGCTTCGGCCTCTTCGGATCGTTGGCGGCGAGCGTCATGTTTGTCCGCCGGGCGGATGCCCTTTCCGCACGCGGCAAATCCTATGCGCTGGCGGCATCCGTGGGGTTTGCGCTTTACGGCCTTTCGGCGGGCGCCATCGTTCCCGCCGCGTCATTCTGGCCCGCGAGCGTTCTGAACTATCCAGCATTCGCCGCCCTCACCGGCATGCCAGTCCAGCTGGTGCGTGGCTTTCTCGCCTGCTGGATCGCGTTTTCCGCATGGGCCATCTGGGGCCAACGGCTTTCCAGCGATGTCTCCTCAAATTCCTTCGCGGAGTACCTGCGGAAGCAATTGATCTGGACCGCGGTTGCGATGTCCACGATCCTCGTAGCTGGATGGACACTGACTGAGTGGCTGGGCGGCATCTACCGGCACAATGTACAGCTGGAGGCGAGCGGGGACATTGATTTGCTCGCGAGCCGGCTTGCGGGCGAAACGAGAGCGGTCGAGGCCCTCGTGAAGACCCTAGCCGGCGCTAGGCCCGTCCAGGAATTGCTAGCCGACCCCCTCTCGGCCCCTCTCGTCGAAGCACGCTCGGCCTTGGGGTTGCATATCGAGGCCGGCGGAGCTCAGGCCGGATACATCACCAATGGCGAGGGTACCGTCCTGGCTTCGTCCGGGCCTTCCGCCCAGGAACTTCAGGGCCTCCTCGTCCGCTCCTTCCGAAGCGTCGCAAAGCACACATCGGCCTTCGTCTTCGAGCCCGGGTCAGGTACGACCTTCTTCGCCAGGAGCCAGCCGGTGCTCGCCGGCGATCGAACGGTCGGTGCCGCGACCCTCGTGACCTCCGTGCAGGGGTTCTCGAGTGACCTAGAGCATTTCGACAGGCCCTATTTCTTTATCGACCCCAACGGGGTCGTTGTCATGACCAACGTGCCGGACTCGCTCCGTCGCACCCTGTGGCCGGTTGAGAACGACCTCCTACTCGAACTCGGCAGCCGTTTTGGGAAGCTCGATCTTCGACCGATCTCCATTCGTCAGATCGAGGATGGTGTCTGGACACAACTGGATGGCGAACGGGAATATGTTCGCCGCCGCTTCATCGGGGCCGATGGGTGGTCGCTGATCATCCTGAAGCCGACCCGCGAGATATTCGCGACGCGGTTCGTGGGCATCATCATCACGTTGCTGGTCACGGTCATGACCGTGATCTACCTCCTCGGGAGGGAGCGATGGATGCACGAGGAGGCGCAACGCGCGGCTCAAGCCAAACTTCATGATCTCGCTCGCGAGATGAGCGTCAAGGCAACGACGGACGCCTTGACCGGTCTGCACAACCGTCTTGCGTTGAACGATTTTCTTCCGAGGGAATTGGCGCGGGCCGACCGGCGTGAAAGCCCAATTTCAGTCGTTCTCTACGACATCGACAACTTCAAGAAGGTCAACGACAGGTTCGGCCACGCGACAGGTGACGAGGTCCTCGCCGCCTCATCGAGAACTGTATCAGGTCTCGTCCGTCCGGCCGATCGTGTGGTTCGCTGGGGTGGGGAGGAGTTCCTGATCGTGCTCCCTGACACGAACGTCGAAGCGGCCTGCCAAGTGGCGGAGAAGCTCCGGGGCGCGCTTGCCGCCATGATGGTAGCGGAGGTCAGCGTCACCTGTAGCTTTGGAGTCGCCCAATACGCCTCAGGGGAGGCCATGTCCGATCTGATCGCGCGTGCGGACAGAGCTCTCTATGCGGCCAAGGCCGCCGGGCGAAATCGGGTCGAGCTGGCTCAGCCGGCCCGGGGACCTCGTCAGGTAGTGGCGGCTTAGGGCCTCCGCCGACGTTGAAGAAAACGGCGCCAAGCTCTCTAGGACGGTAACCTTCCTCCTGTTCGAGCCTCGAACGTGGCGTGTCTGGTTTCGCATCCGTGTCGCGGCCTCGAATGGCCGGGATGGGCGCGAGGCCGACTTCGCCCTGCGCGCGACCAAGGTCGTGGTAGCGCCGATTGCGTTGAAAAAGTCGGCGTTGCTGCGGGTTTGAAGTCCTGATTCAGTCGCTCTCGGGACGGAGGGCGACGGGATGATGGGCGAGCGGCGGGTGGCGCAGGAAGCGCTGTTCTACGAGTTCAGCCTGGAGCGTCATGTCCCGGCTGACCAACTTGCGCGCGATCGACCGGGTCGTCGATCTGTCGGATCTGCGGGCGCACCTGCGGCCGTTCTACAGCGACATCGGACGGCCCTCGATCGATCCCGAGCTGATGATCCGGATGCTGATCGCGAAGGATCGCCAGCAGGTCACCCCCCTTCCCGACTGCCTCGACGACTACATCGGGGCCGACAATCCAGTTCGACTTATCGAGGTGTTCGTCGATGATCTCGATCTGACCGCGTTGGGCTTCGCCAGCGCCGTGCCGAGGCGACGGGCCGGCCCGCCTACCATCCGGCGACGCTGCTCAAGTTCTATCTCTACGGCTATTTCAACCGCGTCCCGACGAGCCGTCGTCTCGAACGCGAGAGCCAGCGCAACCTCGAGCTGATCTGACTCAATGGCCGGCTGATCGCGACTTCGCGAGGCTGGCTGACTTCCGCAAGGATAAGGGTCCGGCATCCAGGCTGCCTGTAAGCAGTTCGTGGTTCTGTGCCGTAGACTAAACCTGTTCAGCCAGGCTGTGGTCGTGATGTCGCGAGTGAGCGGAGGCTCCTCCGCAAGCCCGCCGCGCAAACCGTCAGCCCCTTCCGCCACAGCCTTGACGTCTTTCGGCGCTCTCACACAGGCTGAAGATGTACCTCATTACGCCGCTTGCAAGCGCCTTGTTTTTTGGAGCGTGCTGAGAGCCTTGCGGAGCGTCGACATGCCCTCGTCGATCTCGTCATCGGACGATGTCATCGGGGGTACGAGGCGGATGACGTTCAGCCGCCCGTGGCTGCCTCGAGCCTGCAGCAACAGCCCGGCTTCTTGACACTGCTGAACCACCGCGCGGGCAAGCTCGTTGGCCGGTGCCTTGGTCTTTCGGTCCTCGACCAACTCGATGCCGTGCAGGACCCCGCGCCCGCGAATGTCGCCGATGGCCTCGATTTCCTGCATCATGTCCCGAAGCTCCGCCTGCACACGCGTGCCGATCGCGGCCGCGCGCTCGACGAGTCCCTCCTCCTGGATGATGTCGATGCTGGCCACGCCCGCCGCGCAGACGATAGGGTCGCAGGCGTGCGAACGGGTCGCGAAGTAGCCGTTCCCGACGGCCCGCTCGGCGATCGCGGGCGTGGTGCACACGGCGCTGACCGGCAGGCCGGCGCCGAAATGCTTCGATACCGTCATGATGTCGGGCACGATGTCCTCGTGCTGGTGGCCCCACATCCGCCCAGTCTTGCCGAGCCCAGTCTGGGACTCGTCCATAATCAGCAGCATGCCGCGGTCGTGCGCTCTCTGGCGAAGCGCCTTGATGTACCCGGGCGGCGGCACCACGACGCCACCGGCGCTCAGGACCGGCTCGACGATGACCGCGGCCGGCCTGCCGGTGAAATTGCTGTCCGCGATCTCAAAGCTGAGGTCGAGGCACTTCTCGACGAAGTCGGGCTCGTCGCCGAACGGGCTGCGGTACGCGTAAGGCGCGAGGATCGCCGAGGTACCGGGCGCAGCGAGACCGTGCCTGCTGCGGTTCCAGCCGAAGGTGAGCGAACGCGTTACAAAGGAGGTCGAACCGTGTAGCGCCATGTTGAGCGCTAGGACGTCGACCCCACCCGTCGCCTTGCGGGCCATGTCGACGGCAGCCTCGATCGCATCGCTGCCGCTGACCAGGAACAGGCTCTTCTGTAGCGGCCGCGTCAGGATTTCCCCGAGACGGCGGTGCAGCTCGAGCCGGTCGACGTTCAGAAACGTCTTGGTCGAGTGGCTGATCGTTTCGAGGCTACGCTTTACCGAGGCGACGTAGCGCGGATGGTTGTGGCCAAGTGCGGCGGCCATCTGGCCCGAGCCGAAATCAAGGTAGCGCTTGCCATTGGTGTCGTAGACGGCCACGCCTTCAGCGCGGGCGATCACCGGTCGGTTCTCGATGCCAGCCATGTACGCGCCGGGAGGTGTCGGGATCATCCACTCGTCGACGAGTTCCTTGACTGCCCGTGCGTCCATCTCTCTTCTCCCGTCCCGAGAGCCAGGATGCATCATGCGGGGGCACTGGTTGTCAAGTGTTGATTGTCTACAAGATGGCTGCTTCGCGGGCGGAGCTGGGCCGACAGGTCCGGCTCAGGGAAGGTTTGGATGAGTGATTCGGGCGGGCTACCGCACACCATTCCGTACTTCCTGGCGGAGAAGATCAAAGGCGATATCATTCGCTGGCGCTTCCCGCCGGGCAGCAACCTGCGGGAGGTCGAACTCGGCGCCGAGTTCGGCAGCAGCCGCGGGCCGGTGCGGGAGGCCTTCCGGATTCTGGAGCTGCAGGGACTGGTTGTGCACTCGCCGCGACGAGGGTTCAGGGTCCGCAAGTGGCAGGAAGAGGAACTGCGCCAGCTCTATCGCCTTCGCGCTCAGCTGGAAGGGGAGGTGATCGACGTCCTAGCCGGTAAGGATGTCGGGGTCCTGGCCGACGCGCTCGACCGCATCAACGCCGACATGCTGCAGCACGCGCTGGCCGGTGCCATTGACGCGTACTTTTCAGCCAACATCGCATTTCACCAACGCATCATCGATGCGGCCGAAAGCGCGGTGCTGTCGACGGTCATGAATCAAGTCAATGCGATGTCCTTACCGGCGCGGTACCTGCTCATGTTGAAAGAGTTTTCCGGTCGTCCGCAATACGACTATCACAGCCGCATCAGCACAGCTCTTCGAGACAGAAATTTTCCTCTCGCCCGCAAGCTGACGACCGAGCACGTGACCACAAATCTGTCTCGTGCAATCGAGATCTACTTCAAGGCGCTGGAAGCGGCATAGCGGCAGCCGTGGCGCGGGGCTTGCGACGCCGATGTCTCGACAGGAACGGGAGCGGAGCGGGCAACGCGCAATTGACAAACAAGCGGGTCTCGCTTCTCATTCGGATTGCGCTTGTAGACATTCTACAATGAATGTCGGTCGGAGTGGGTTGCTTGACGAGGGCCCTGGTGCATCTTTCACGACGTTTGTTGGAACTGCCCCCTTCCGGAACCCTGGCCGTCGGCGAGCGGGTACGAGCCTTGCGGGCCGAAGGGCACCAGGTCTTTAACCTGTCGGGCGGCTCGCCGGATCCGAGAGCGCCCATCCCGCTCGCATCACCTGAGATCCGGCCTGACGAGAACACGCTCGGTGACGCGTGGGGCGAGCCCGCTCTGCGGGAGGAGTTCGCTCGGCGGCTCGCGCGGATCCACGGAGTGCAGCGCTCGCCGCGCACCGAGATTGTCGTGACGATCGGTGCCAAGCAGGCCCTGTATTTCGCGCTGCTCGCAATGCTCGAGCCGATGGACGAGGTCGTCATCGTCGACCCCTGCTGGGTCACCTACGGGCCGTCGGTGGCGCTCGCCGGGGGATGTTCAGTTCCCGTCGCCTTGGGCGCGGGTGACCGGCTCGATCTGGCCGCCGTCGCTGCAGCCGTTGGCCAACGCACGCGCGCCATCATTATCAACACGCCCCACAATCCCACCGGCCGCGTCTTCACGGAGACGGAGCTGTCGGCGCTGGCCGCGCTGGTGTCGGACAGGAAGCTCTGGTTGATCTGTGACGAGAGCTTCGACCTCTTCGTCTTCGACGACAACCGTCACCTCAGCCCAGGCGTGTTCGACGCCATCCGGGACCAGACGATCTTGCTCTACAGCTTCTCCAAGGCGTTCGCGATGCCGAGCCATCGCGTCGGCATGCTCGTCGGGCCTGAATCGGTCTGCAGGCTCGTCGCGAACTGCACCCAGCAGGTGATCTCGTCCGTCAGCCTTGCCTCGCAGAAGGTCGCGATGGAGGCCCTGGTCGTCGAGCCGTCCTGGGCGCCGACGCTGCGCCAAGCCTATCAGAGAAAGCGCGACGCCTGCATGTCGCTCCTCGCAGGGGACAGTCGCCTGGAACTGACGCCGCCGCAGGGCACGTTCTACCTCTTCCCCCGTGTCGCGCGAACCGGGCTGTCGGGCGACGCGATGACGGAGCATCTGTTGCGGGCTGGTGTCGCCGTAACGTCAGGCGCCGCGTTCGGGACGGCCGGGCAGGATCACATCCGGATCAATCTCGTCGGCCCATTACCGATGATCGTGGAAGGCGTGACCAGGCTTGTTGCGGAGCTACCTGCATGACGGGCGAGCCTGCGCCGCTGCTTGAGATCACCGACCTGTCCAAGGCGTTCGGCTCGCTGAAGGTGCTGAAATCCATCGATTTCAGCATCGGAGCCGGCGAGGTCGTCGCAGTGTGCGGGGCGAGCGGCTCGGGCAAGAGCACGTTCCTGCGCTGCGTCAACGGCCTGGAGACGCCGGATGGCGGAAGCATCCGCTTCCGTGGCGACGCGGTTCCCTTCAGTCGCGCCGGGTTCCGCGACATGCGCCGGCATGTCGGCATGGTCTTCCAGTCCTTCAACCTCTTCCCGCACCTGACGGCGGTGCAGAACGTCTCGCTCGGACCCCGCAAGGTGCTGGGCAAGAGCGCCGCCGAGGCGCAGCGCACCGCCCGGACACTGATCGAACGCGTCGGGCTTCTGGAGAAGGCCGACGTCTTCCCTGACTTCCTCTCCGGTGGACAGCAGCAAAGGGTCGCGATCGCGCGCGCCCTGGCCATGGAACCGGCCCTGATGCTGTTCGACGAGCCCACCTCGGCGCTCGATCCGGAGATGGTCCTCGAAGTGCTCGACGTCATGCGCCAGCTCGCCCGCCAGGGAATGACCATGATCGTCGTCAGCCATGAAATGAACTTTGCACGCGAAGTGGCCGATCGCGTCGCGTTCATGCATGCCGGCGAGATCGTCGAAGTGGCGACGCCGCATTCCTTCTTTCAATCGCCTCAGAACCCGTACGCGCAGAGGTTCGTCGGCACCATGCTTGGCAAGAGTGAGGGAGCGGAGACGTCATGAACAGACGAAGATTGCTTGCGGCGCTGTCCGCGCCGGCTGCCCTGGGCTTGGCACTCGGAGCGACCCAGGTTGCGCATGCACAGGTCGGATCGACCCTGGACGAGGTCAAGAAGCGCGGCACCCTTCGGGCGGGCGTCCGGACCGAGGTGCCGGGTTTCGGCATTGTTGACGAGGCCGGCAAGATCGTCGGCTTCGACATCGACATCGCGACCGAGGTCGCGGCGCGCCTCGGCGCCAAGGTCGAGCTCGTCCCGGTGACGGCCGCAACCCGGGTGCCGCTGCTGCAGCAAGGGCGCATCGACCTGATCGCCGCCACGCTCACTCACTACCGTGCGCGTGACCAGGTCATCGACTTCTCGATCGGATATTTCTGGACCGGGCAGAAGCTGATGGTCAAGAAGACCAGCAGCATCAAGTCCTTGGCGGACATGGCCGGCAAGCGAGCCGGCACCACGGTCGGCGCCGGGGTCGTCGAGAACCTGAAGAAGGTCCAGCCGAAGGCCACGACGCAGACCTTCGAGGGCTATCCGGAGGCGTTCCTCGCCATGCAGCGCGGGCTGGTCGACGCCGTTGTGGCCGACGTTATCATTTTGGCGGGGTTGCGCGCCAACTCTCCGAGCCCGTCCGACTACGTCATTGTTGGCGAGTCGGTCGGCGGTGGAGACTACGGGATCGGACTCCGCGAGAACGACTCAAAATGGCGCGACGCAGTCAATTTCGCGCTGCAGGACATCTGGCGCGACGGCAGCTGGGACAAGATCTACGGTCGCTGGATCGGCCCTGGCACGAAGCTCAACCTCGAGAAGTCCGAGATCAACTTCTCGATGATCCTGTGGGATTGAGCCGGCCGCGGCCGGAATCACGACCGTGAAGCTCGACTGGAGCATCCTGCTCGGCCCCAGCGGCGACCGTCTTCTCGAGGGCGCGGCGGTTACACTTCAACTCGCCGCAACTTCCCTCGCGCTCGCGCTCATACTCGGCTTCTTCTTCGGCGTTCTGCGATGGCTACAGATCCCTTGGCTGAAGCCCGTGTGCTGGTTCTACGTGGAATTCTTCCGCAATACACCGCCTCTTGTTCAGATACTGTTCTGGTACTTTTCCTCGACGGTAGTTTTGCCGGAAGCAGCCATCGTTGCCCTGCGCGATTACGGGTTCCAGTTCATCGCAGCGACATTCGCGCTCGGACTGTACCATAGTGGCTTTGTCGCCGAGATCGTACGCGGGGGGCTCAACGCCATCCCGCGCGGGCAATACGAGGCGGCGCAGGCCATCGGCTTCACGCTGCCGCAAACGGTCCGCGCGATCCTTGCGCCCCAGCTCCTGCGCATTGTCTCGCCCATGCTGACCAGTGAGGCGGTGAGCCTGGTCAAGAACACGTCCCTAGCGCTCGCCATCGGCGTGACCGAGATCACCTATCAGGCGCGCTACATCGACGTTTACACCTTCCGCGGTGTCGAGGCGCTGCTCGTCGTGACGCTGTTCTACCTGATTGTCTGCTTCGCCATCGCCGGGTTCGGCAACCTCATGCAGCGCTTCCTGCAGCGGAATAGGCGGGTGGTCGCGTGAACTGGGATCTGGTCTTCACGGCGAACAATCTCCGCCGCCTACTGGTTGGCGATTTTCCGCCGGTCCTGGGCGGCCTGGCGCTGACGCTGACCCTCGCCATCCTCGGCATCGTCGCCAGCACCGTCATCGGCTTCGCCGTGGGCTACGCGCGCTTCGCCGGCAACCGACCGGTGCGGTGGCTTGCCGCCGGTTACGTCGAGTTCCTGCGCAACGTGCCGCTCCTGATCTTGATCTTCTGGGCTTACTTCGTGCCGCCGTATTTCGGTTTCTCCCCCTCGAAGTTCGGTAGCGTGCTGGTCGCGCTGGTCCTGTTCAATGCCGCCTATATCGCCGAGGTCCTCCGCGGCGGGCTGTTGTCGGTACCTGCGGGGCAGATCGAGGCGGCGCGCGCGATTGGGATGTCTCAGGCGCAGCAGGTGCTCTACGTGGTGCTGCCGATCGCGGCTTACAACGTCATTCCGGCCTTGACCGGCCGCTACATCACACTGGTCAAGAACACGTCCCTCGCCTTTCTCATCGGCCTCGCCGAACTCACCGAGATCGGCCGGCAGATTAACAATCGCCTGCTCACGGCACCCATCGAGGTGTACGCATTGCTGCTCGGGGCATACTTCATCCTGAACTGTTCATTGAGCTTCGGAATGCGCCGGTTCGAGGATCGGGGCCGGTTTAATCGCTCGTTTTGTTTCTTCGCCAGATAGCTGTGCTGGGACGGCATGGCCGGCACGGCGAGCTTTACCTGCTCTTAAATTGCCTACAAAGAATAGGATTCTTCAGTGGACAGTCATAGGTAATGCTGAGATCTGGGGCCCGGGGAGCATGCCTGCCCTTTATACGATATCGGCAAGTGACGCGGCTCAAGCCTTGGTTCGAGGAGCTTCGGAGCACGGGCTTTCTAATGATGTTTTTTGCAAAGAATGTTCTTGGTTATTCTGGTCTCACGTGGATTTTTGCCTGCGTTGTGTCGACCTCCTGCATAGCTCTTTCGGAGGTTAAGTGATGGCTGACCAACTTGGCCTAATCGCAGTTATCATTTCAGGGTTTTCCGCCCTTGTGAGTGCTCTAAGCGCATTCTGGGCATTGAGAGCGACGCGCTTGTCTACGGAGATGCTCAAGTCAAAGATTGGCAAACTTCCTCCTGGTCCGGACGTAGAAGAGGGAGTTGCAGAGCAGGGCGATGCGGAAGAGGTGGATAAATAATGCCTCGGAAGCGCTTCATTCTTATCACAGCCGATTTTCGCAAACCCCCTGATTCGGGGCCGCTTCGCCGGACGCTCGATAAGGCGTTCGACTGGATACAAGTCTTTCCAAATCAGTGGCTTCTTTGGACTTCGAGCTCAGCATCTGCCTGGAATGCGCGATTTAAGCTTTTTTTGAACGAGGGTGACCGTGCATTCATATGCGAGATCTACGCTGATCGACGAGCGGGGAGAATGCCCTCAGCATTTTGGGAATTCATCAAACAACACTCCGAGAGTCCTGACCAGTCGACCTAGGCCTCTGTTTTGTTGGTTCTCCGCAGGCGCAAGAGGCTCCTCCGGGGCAACGGATCAGGTTGTCAGACTGGCGCTGCACGGGATGCTGTTTTACCGCCCAGATTGCCTGCATGGTCGCGAGGCCGAACGTCCTGCTTTGGGTAGGTAGCCAACTTCGGCTTGCCACCCAACCCGGTCCTTCGGTGGGCACGGCGGCTGTTAGCCACCGTGCTTCGTCTCAGAGGTCGGTCTGCTCCGAGAGGATCAGCGCGTCGTCAACCTCGATCCCGAGAAACCGGACAGTGCTTTCGAGCTTCGTGTGGCCGAGGAGGAGCTGGCAGGCCCGCAGATTGCCAGTACGCTTGTAGACGAGCGCGACCTTTGTCCTCCGGAGGCTGTGCGTTCCGTAAGCCGCAGGATCGAGACCGACCAGAGCGACCCAATCATCAAGCAGGCGACTGTACTGCCTCGTCGTCAAGTGGTCGCCTGGGCGGCTTCGGCTCGGAAAAAGCCAGTCGCTTCCCCGCAATCCTCGAAGGCGGAGCCACGACGCAAGCGCATCCCGCGTGGGTTCGGTTAGCTCGAAGGGTACAGGCCTGCCGGTCTTCTGTTGGACGATGGTGGTGCGCAGCCGGATCGTGTCGCCGAGGTGTACATCGGAGACGCGAAGTCGGACGAGGTCACAGCCGCGCAGCTTGCTGTCGATCGCGGCGTTGAACAAGGCGAGGTCGCGAGTACGGCCCTCGTGCTGCAGACGGGTCCGGATGGCCCATATGTGCCTCGGCTTAAGAGGAGGCGTTGGCCCTACGATTCGACCGCGGTTCCAGGATCCGCGAAGAGCCTCGACATTTGAACGCATGACACACTCCTAAGTAGGGGATGTCAGGATCGCGCTCGACGGGCCGGACCACTAATCACCTGCGCCAGAAGCAGACTCCAGGTGCCTGCCCGAAAACAGATGCAAGATCCGCCACTTCGGGCCGGAGTCCCTGCCTAATCGATAGGGTCTGGATATCGCCCGAGGCCTCAGGTGAGAATGGCGCGAGCCTCGGTCCAGAGCCTTTGCACCACATCTCCTGCAGGCTCTGCTCTTGACAGGGCAGCAGATTGCCGGCCCAGGCCTGCATTCGGCCAGCGTCGCCCATTCGCACGGCCTCAGAACGCATCGGGGCCGTGAGGGCCCGTTGGACTGGGTAGGGAGCG